>NZ_JBLTJC010000138.1:0-24971 GCF_048158785.1 Streptomyces colwelliae
CATCAGCGGTGCAGGAGGAGGTCCATCAGCCGGTCGCGGTCGCGCAGCATCAACGTCAGGCGCTTGTACGGGCGGCGTCCGCGTCGGGTCAGCCCTGCTTGGCCTTGGAATCGGCCACCGGATCGAAAGCCCTGTCCGATCTTCGACCACACCGCGGCCCATCTCTACGACGAGCGCTGGATGTTCCACGGCCCGGCGTTCCAGGGAGTCACCGAACTCACCGCGATCGGCGACCGCCACGTGCGCGGCACGATCACCACACCCCCCGCCCCGGGCGCCCTGCTCGACAACGTGGGCCAGATCCTCGGCTACTGGATCATGGCGACCCGCACGGACCGCACCGTCGTCTTCCCGGTCGGCATGCGCGAGATGCGCTTCTACGGCCCCCATCCGCGCCCCGGGACCGAGGTGGAGTGCCTGGTGCGGATCACCTCGCTCACCGACACCGCGCTCGAAGCGGACGTACAGCTCACGGTCGACGGCGAGGTGTGGGCGGACCTCACCGGCTGGCAGGACCGGCGCTTCGACAACGACCCGCAGACCAGGCCCGTCGAGCGCTTCCCCGAGCGCAACACCCTCTCCGAGGCCCGCCCCGACGGCCGGACCCTGCTGAACGAGCGCTGGCCCGACCTCGCCTCGCGCGACCTGATCATGCGCAACTCCCTGAGCAGCGTGGAGCGTTCGCAGTACGCCGAGCATCCGCCGCGCGGGCGTCGGCAGTGGCTGCTGGGCCGGATCGCCGTGAAGGACGCGGTGCGGCAGTGGCTGTGGAGCCATGGCGAGGGGCCGGTCTATCCGGCGGAGATCCGGGTCCACAACGACGAGTCGGGCCGCCCGTACGTCACCGGTCTGCACGGCCGGACCCTGCCGCCGCTGGATGTCTCGCTGGCCCATCGCGCCGAGGCGGCGGTCGCGATCGTACGGCCGCATGTGCCCGGTCCCGGTCCCGGGATCGACATCGAGGAGGTCGTCGAACGCCCCGCCACCACCCTCACCACCGCTCTCGGTGAGGAGGAACTGGCGCTCCTGCGCGCCCGGTCGACGGCCACCGGCGAGTCCGAGGCGCTGTGGTTCGCCCGTTTCTGGGCGGCGAAGGAGGCGGTCGCCAAGGCGGAGGGCACCGGCTTCCGGGGACGGCCGCGCGACTTCACCGTCCTCCAAGTGGTCTCCGGATCACGGCTGTTGGTGTCGGGGCGGCTGGAACGCGCCTACACCGTGCACTACGAGGCGGCCGGCAATCCCCCCAATCTGCCGGACAGGACCTACGTCGTGGCCTGGACGACGGGACCCGCGCACGAAGAGGAGTACGACCGATGACCACCCCCACCACCGAGGACGCCGTCCTCGCCGACCTCACCGGCATGCTGACCGCGCTCCTGGAGGACGAGTACGGCGTCGACGACGTCGAGATCACCATGACGACGACCTTCAACCGCGACCTGGAGTTGGAGAGCATCGACCTGGTGACCCTGGCCGGGCTGCTCCAGGAGCACTACGGCACGAAGGTCAACTTCGCCGAGTTCCTGGCCGGGATGGAGTTCGACGAGATCATCGAACTCACCGTCGGCCGGCTCGTGGAGTACGTCGTGCAGAGCCTCAAGGCAGCCGAGGCGGGCTGAGCCATGGCGATGGTCGACACCGGTCAACTCCGGTTGCACGTACAGAGAATGAGCCCGCCCGACGGCCGCCCGGTCACCGCCACGGCGGTGCTCGTGCACGGTCTGCTCACCGACAGTCTGGCCAGCTACTACTTCACCATCGCGCCGCCGTTCGCGCTGGCCGGCGTCGACGTCGTCATGTACGACCTGCGCGGTCACGGCCGCAGCGGGCGCCCGGCCACCGGCTACACCCTCGACGACAACATCGACGACCTGGAGGCGCTGCTCGACCGCCTGGAGGTGACCGGCCCGGTCCATCTGGTCGGCAACTCCTACGGCGGGACGGTCGCGTTCGGCTACGCGGCCCGCCATCCGGAGCGGGCCGCGAGCGTCTCCCTCATCGAGTCGGAACCGGCGACCACGGCCTGGGCACCGAAGCTCGGCGCCATCCTGGACCGCGTGCTGCACCAGCTGGCGCACAACGAGGACGACGCGATCGCCTGGATCAGCGCGAACCGCGGCCACAACACCGCCCGCCTCGCGAAGGGCGCCGCCCGGCTGGCCCGGGAGACCTCCCTCTCCCAGGACATCCCCGCGAGCAGGGTGTTGACGGAGGATCAGATCCGCGCGGTGTACTGCCCGGTGCTCGGCGTCTACGGCGGCGACTCGGACCTCGCCCTGCTCGCACCGTGGCTGGAGTCCGTGCTGCCCGACTGCCGGACGGTCGTCGTCCCCGGCCACGAGCACTCGGTACTGGTCGAGGCGGCGGGCACGGTCGGCGGGCACATCCTCTCCCTGATCCAGGCGAGTGCGCCGGAGGCCGCCGAGGTGACGGCCCGGTGAGCCGTTTCCTGTTCGTCGTCCCGCCGTTGGTCGGCCACATCAACCCGGCGGTGGGCGTGGCGGCCGAACTGGCGTCACGGGGGCACGAGTTGGCGTGGGTCTGCGCCGACCCCGCTCTCGTACGGCGGCTCGCGGGCGAGTCGGCGCGCGTGTTCCCCTGTGCCGGACCGGTACCGGGTGAGGGCGAGGGCGTACGCCCGCCCGACATCCGTGGCCCCGAGGCCCTGAAGTTCCTGTGGGAGGGCTTTCTCGCGCCGCTCGCCGAGCAGATGGCGCCCGGAGTCGCCGCGGCCGTCGAGGAGTTCGAGCCCGACGCGGTCGTCGCCGACCAACAGGCCCTGGCCGGTGGCCTGGTGGCGGAACGGCTTGGCGTGCCGTGGGCGACCTCGGCCACCACCTCCGCCGAGTTCACGGACGTTCTCGCCGGCATGCCCAAAGTCGCCCTCTGGCTGGACGAGTTGCTGCACGGACTCCGCTCCGGGATCGGCGACCCGACGGGCACCGCCGACCCGCGTTTCTCCCCGCATCTGGTCCTGGCCTTCAGCACCCCGGAACTCGTCGGCCCCGAGGCGCGGCAGGGCGAGCAGATCCGCTGGGTCGGCCCGTCGATCGCGCCCCGCCCGGCCGCGCCGGACTTCCCCTGGGAGTGGCTGGACCCGGCCCGCTCCCTGGTCCTGGTCAGCCTCGGCACCGCGAACACCGATGTGGGCGCCCGTTTCCTCACCGAGTGCGTGACGGCGCTGCGGGCGCGAACGGACCGTGTGCAGGCGGTGATCGCGGACCCGGGTGGCGCGCTGGGCGCGTCGGACGAGCAGGACAAGGACATCCTCGTCCTGCCCTCCATTCCCCAACTCCCGCTCCTCGAAAGGGCGGACGCGGTCGTCTCGCACGCCGGGCACAACACGGTCTGCGAGGCGCTGTGGCACGGCGTCCCCCTCGTCGTGGCGCCGATCCGCGACGACCAGCCGGTGATCGCCGGGCAGGTCACCGGCGCGGGCGCGGGCATCCGCGTCCGCTTCGGCCGGGTCACCGCACCCAGACTGGGCGCGGCGATCGACGCCGTACTCCACGAACCCGACCACCGCGCCGCGGCCGACCGCATCCGTACGGCGTTCCGCGCGGCCGGAGGCACCCGCGCGGCGGCGACCCATCTGGAGCTGCTGGCCACCGGCGCGTCCCCCAAGGAGACCCCGTGAGCAACGAGGACGACCCCAGGCCGCCGAGCCGCGATGACCAGGTGGCAGCCCTACGGCCCACCTACCAGGCCGACTTGGCCGAGGGGCTGGACCGCTTCTTCGAACCCCGGCGCGAGACCTGCCCCTGGTGCGACTCGTCCCGGCTGAAGACCCGGCTGCGCACCAAGGACCTGATCCAGCACAAGCCGGGCGCATTCGTCCTGGACCAGTGCGAGGACTGCCGGCACACCTTCCAGAACCCCCGACTCAGCCCGGCCGGGCTGGAGTTCTACTACCGGGACTTCTACGACGGCCTGGGCGAGAAGCAGTTGGGCAACACCTTCGCGGCCCGTACCAAGATGTACGAGCAGCGCGCGGAGTCACTGCTCCCGCACTCGCCGACCCCCAAGAACTGGCTGGATGTCGGCACCGGCCACGGTCACTTCTGCGAGTCGGCGCGCACGGTGTATCCCGGCACCACCTTCGACGGCCTCGACTTCACGGACGGCGCCGAACTCGCCGAGCAGGCAGGGCGGGTCGAGCGCGGATACCGGGGCAGCTTCCCCGAACTGGCCCCGGGTCTCTCAGGCCACTACGACGTCGTCAGCATGTTCCACTACCTGGAGCACAGCACGGAGCCGGAGCGCGAACTGGCCGCCGCGCACCAGGCCGTGCGCCCCGGCGGCCACCTCCTGATCGAGGTCCCGGACCCCGACAGCCGCTACTCCCGGCTGCTGGGCCGCTGGTGGCTGCCCTGGCTCCAGCCCCAGCACCTGCACTTCATCCCGGTCGACAACCTGCGCCGCCGGCTCACCGACCTGGGCTTCACGGTCGTGGCGGAACAGCACGCGGAGCCCCACGACCCGGTCGATCTCCTGGCCGGCACCTGGCTGGCCCTGGACACGGCGGCGCCGCGCGACAACCTGCCGTGGCTGCCGAAACCCCCGACAGGACTGGCCCGTACGGGCCGCGCGGCGGTGCTGATCGCGGGGATCCCGGCGCTGATCCTGGGCACGCTCCTGGACCGGTTCGTCGTGAAGCGGCTGTCGCACCGGCTGGGGGTGTCGAACGCCTACCGGCTGGTGGCGCGGCGCGACTGAGCTGTCGCCCGCGCGGTCAGGACAGGCTCTCCAGCGCTCGGGCGACCGCGTCCGCCGTGATCCCGTCGGCCCGGTTGTCGAACACCAGCCGCCGGCCGTCCGCCCACCGGCACTCGTTGGCCTCGGCCGTCTTCCAGAACGTGTCCCAGTCTGCGAGCTTGGACAGGTCCCGGGCGCAGCCCCGGGCCCGGACGCGTTCGCGGGCGGTGTCCTTGTCCACCTGGACCTGGACGACGACCAACTCGACGTCGGACGGCCAGTCGTGACGGTATGTCACTTCGGCGAGGTAGTCCGGCTGGGAGAAGTACCGGCCGAACGGCGCGTCCAGGACGACCGGGCGCCCCAGCCGCAGATTGTCGGCGGCCAGGTCGAGGATGGTCGCGTATTCGAGGTCCATCACCACGGACTGGTAGTACGGGTTGAGGTCCCGCTCGTTCCGGTCCGTGCCGGCGAGGTCGAGGAGCGCCTCGGTGAGCCGGGTGCAGGCCGTGTCCTTGTCGATGTACGCGGCACCGCCCAGCTCGGCGATCAGCCGCGCCACGCCGGTCTTGCCCGACCCGGCGGGGCCGATCACGAAGTGGACCCGTGGAGCGGTGGTCATGCGCGGCGGTCCTTCACGAAGAAGAGGTACGACATTCCGCCGAGCAGCAGGAGTGCTCCGCCGACGAGGAAGACGTACGTGTAGTTGTTGCCGGTCGCGTCCAGGATCGCACCGGTGACGATGGGCGCCATCGCGGCGCCGAGGAAGCCGCCGAAGTTCTGGATCGCGCCCAGCGAGGCCACCTGGTGCGACTCGGCGATGTCGGAGGCCAGCGTCCACAGGCAGCCCATCGGGACCTGGGCGGCGAAGTAGCCGAGGGACAGCAGGGCGAGCGCGACCGGGGTGCTGTGGACGTACGCCACGGGGAGGACCGCGGCGGCCGCGAGTACGGCGCCGCCGACGATGGGGACCTTGCGGGAGACGACCGCGGAGTGGCCCCGGTGGATCAGCCGGCCGGAGAGCCAGCCGCCGAAGAGGACGCCGACGATGCCGCAGAGGTAGGGCAGCGAGGACAGCCAGCCGGTCTGCGAGAGGCTGAGGCCGCGGGAGGTCTGGAGGTAGCTGGGCAGCCAGGTCAGGTAGACCCACACCGTGTAGAAGATGCCGAACGCGCCGAGGATCATGAAGTAGGTGTTGCGCTGCCGGAACAGCGCGCCCCAACTCGCGGGTTTCGCCTGCTCGTTCGCGCGGGCCTGAGCCAGCTCCTCGCCCCGGATGACGGCCTGCTCGCGCAGCGTGGGGTCCCGGTACACGCGCAGCCAGACCAGCATGACGAGGATGCCGAGGGCGCCCACGGCGACGAACATGCCGCGCCACCCGAACGTCAGCAGCAGCCCGGTGAGGATGGGCGGGGCGATGGCGTTGGCGATCTGCGAGCCGGTGTTGACGATCGAGATCGGCAGGGCGCGCTCGTCCTTGTCGAACCAGCGCTCGTTGACCTTGAGGCTGGCCGTGAAGAACGGCGACTCGGCGACCCCGAGCGCGACCCGGGCCGCGTACAGCAGGCCGAAGGAGTGCGCGGCGGCCGTGACCATCGTCATCAGGGACCAGAGTCCGGCGGCCCAGGCGTACATCCGCTTGGGGCCGAAGCGGTCGACGAGGTAGCCGGCGGGGAGGTTGGCGATGGCGTACGGCCAGGAGAACGCGGCGAGCAGCAGTCCCATCTCGGTGGCGTTCAGGCCGAATTCACCGGCGATGGTCGTGTTGGCGACGCTCAGTGTGGCGCGGTCGAGGTAGTTGACGACCCCGCCGATCACCAGGAGGGCCACCAGGGCCCAGCGGATACGGATCGAGGCGCGGCGGGCGGTGTCGCCCAGGTCGAGGGATTCGGGGGTGAGGGACTGCTGAGCCATGGAGAGCTCCTCGGGGAACCACCGTGCGGGTGTTGGGGAGTCGGGGACGGGTGGTGCGGGGGCTGCGGGAACTGCCGTACGGGAAGCGGGAGTTACGCCCGCGCTCCCTCGATGGCTCGCAGCATCGTCGTAGCGGCATCGGTGACGTGTCGGTAATCGCCGTCGGCGCGGGCCGCCTTGGTGACGAAGCTGCCGACGCCGACCGCGACGACGCCGGCGTCGAACCATTCCTTGACGTTGTCTGCGGTGACGCCGCCCGCGGGCATGAGCGGGGCCTGCGGGAGCGGGGCGCGGACCGTGCGGACGTAGGCCGGGCCGCCGAACTCGGCAGGGAAGAGCTTCACGATGTCGGCGCCGGCCTGCATGGTGTCGACGATCTCGGTCGGGGTGTAGGCCCCGCTGACCGTGACGGCCTGGTAGCGGTTGGCGATGGTCAGCATCGCCGGGTTGAGGTTGGGGCTGACCAGCAGGCGGGCGCCCGCCGAGAGGCACTCGTACGCGGAGTGCTCGTCCAGGACAGTGCCGGCGCCGATCAGGATGCCGTCGTCGCCGTAGCGCTCGGAGAGCTTGTTGATGACGTCCAGCGCTCCGGGCACGGAGAGGGTGATCTCCAGGGCCCGGATGCCGCCCTCGATCGCCGCTTCCGAGACGGCGAGGGCTTCCTCGGCGCTCTCCAGGCGGACGATGAGCAGCGCGCCCGTACCGGTGATTGATTCCAGGGCGTTAAACTTTGTTACCATGAGAGCACACGTTAGAACATGAATTCACATGTTGTCACGCCCCTTGTCACACGAAGTTAGGCTGACCCCGGTCCGCCGCCATGGCACCCAGGCTTCGAGGAGACGCATTGAGCAGGGCACCCCTGATCCCCGAGCAACGTCATCAGGAGCTGCTGCGCCTGCTGAGGGGCAGCGGGGTGCTGAGCATCCACGACCTGACCGCGGCGCTGAACGTCTCGCACATGACGGTGCGCCGGGACATCACCGCGCTGGAGAAGAGCGGTCAGGTGGTCTCGGTGCAGGGCGGGGTCAGGCTCGCGGACTGGACGGGCCATGTGCCGCCCCGCGAGCGGGCGTCGCGCGCGGCGCTGGAGATGCCCCGCAAGCAGGCGATCGCCGGGCGGGCGGCGGAGCTCGTCGAGGACGGCATGGTGGTGTTCCTCGACGCGGGGACGACCTGTCAGTCGGTCGTGCCGTTCCTGGCCGGCCGCAAGGACCTCACCGTCGTGACGAACGACTTCCACGCCGTTCTCGCCCTGTGCGAACTGCCGTCCGTGCATACGGTTCACACCGGCGGCGAGGTCGACGTGTCGAGCGGTTCGAGCAGCGGGCCCCTCGCGGCCAGAACGGTCGGCGCGATCAATCTCGACCTCGCCTTCCTGAGCGCCGGGTCCTGGGACCTGGCCCACGGCATCACGAGCTTCTCGATGGACAAGGTGCTGCTCAAGCAGGCGGTCATGGAGGCGGCCGGCTCGGTGGCGCTGCTCGCCGACAGCACGAAGTGGGGCACGGTGGAGCGGTTCACCGTGACCGGGCTCGACCGGCTCGACACGGTCGTGACCGACGAGGGCCTGCCGTCGGCCGTGGCCGGCCGCATCGCGGAGGAGGGCCCGACGGTGCTCCGCACGGGCTGAATACCGCCGGCTGGCGGCCGAGTACCGGCTGGCCCCCATTGAATGAAGCATTCACCGCGTCTAGCATCACTCGGTGATTCCAGCAATTCCCGTCTGACTCTCGCTCGTTGACGGGCGACGTGACGACGACGAGCGGCCGCGGCCCGGTTCCGGGGGCTCCGGCCGCTCGTCCACAGGCGCCAACTCAGCTGGCAGTACGGCGAATTCGCCCCTCGTACCGCTTCTCCAGCTCCAGGTTGCCCTCGAAGCCGCCGGGCACATTGGCCGAGACGTACACCGGCGGGCGCTCCCCCGAGGCGAGCAGCTGGGCCGCCGCCTCCGCGACCGAGAGCTGTACGAGCATCGCGCCGGTGAGTGTGGACAGGGCGCACACCGCGCCGCCCGTGGGGAGTTCGAGGAGGGCGTCGCCGCGCGGGGCCGCGTTGTCGAGGACGACGTCGGCGAGGTCGGCGAGCTTCTTGCCGCTCGGGTGACCGGCAGGGACGGCGCGGGTGTGGGCGAGCGAGGTGATGGCCAGAAGCCGGTGGCCGCGCTCCTTCACACGCAGCGCCATCTCCACGATCACCTTGTTCACCCCGGAGTTGGAGATGATCACGAAGAGATCCGCGGGGCGGGGCGCCGCGAGGTCGTAGAGGCGCTCGGCGACCCCTGCCTGGCGTTCCAGCAGCGGGTCGTCGAGGACGCTCGGGGCGTCACCGCCGTAGAGGACGAGGTCGGCGATGCTCAGGCGGTTGGTGGGCACCAGACCCCCGGCTCTGCCCGCGAGTTCGAGGACCATGGCCTGGGAGTGGCCGGTGCCGAAGGCCTGGATGACGCCGTCCGTGCGGACGCACTCCGCGATCAGTTCGGCGGCTCTGGACACGGTGTCGCGGCTGGACTCGGTGATGTGCTGGAGGACGGCCAGGCTCTCGCGCGCGAAGGTCTCGGCGCTTACGGACTCGGCGGACACACGATTCTCCCCACCGGTGGATCAAACCACCTGTTCTTTCTAGATCAATGAATCAATAAATCACATGCGGTCCTGGTATTCAATCGATGGCCTCTGGGGTGGCTGATACCTTCTGCACATGCCCCCGACAGACGTCACCACCCTCATCCGCACCGAGCTGCCCCGGCTGGCCGGCTCACTGAGGAAGGTCGGCGAGCTGATCCTGGAGGATCCGGCCGCCGTCACCCACTGCTCGGCCGCCGAGCTGGGCCGCCGCACCGGCACCTCGCAGGCGACGGTGACCCGGTTCTGCCGGGCGGTCGGCCTCGACTCGTACCAGCATCTGCTGATCGAGCTGGCCCAGGAGCGCGGTCGCGGCGAGGTCTCCGACTGGGGCACCGCCGAGATCGGCCCGGACATCTCCCCGGACGACGATCTCGAACGGGTCGTGCAGGTCGTGGGCAGCGCGGACCTGCGCGCGGTGCAGCAGACCATCGACCGGATCGACCTCGACGCGGTGGAGCGCGCCGCCACGGCCGCCGCCCGCGCCCGGCGCATCGACGTCTACGGCACAGGCGGCAGCGGGGCCATCGCCCAGGAGACCGAGACGCGGCTGTTCCGCATCGGCTGCGCGGTGCGCGGCTGGACCGAGGTGCACGCCGCCGCCACCTCCGCCGCCCTGCTCACCCCGGCGGACGTAGCCATCGGCATCTCCCACTCCGGCTCCACCCGCGAGACCATCGAGCCCTTCGAACTCGCCAAGGAGCGCGGCGCCACCACGATCGCCCTCACCTCCGACCCGCGCTCCGCGCTCGCCCGCGCCGCCGACATCCGGCTCATCTCCTCGTCCTCGGCGACCAGCTTCCCCACCGGCATCATCGGCGCCCGCCACTCCGTCCTGGTCCTCATCGACTGCCTCTACGTCCGTATCGCGCAGCTCTCCTACCAGCGCGCGAGCGCCTCCCTGGCCCTCACCGACCACATCGCCGGGGAGCACGCCGTGAAGTCCCGCCGGGGCCGGTGATCCCAGCCGAGACCCGGCCGTGATCTCGGCCGAGTCTGCATGGATGAACCACCGAACTTACGCGGGGATGGTTGTTTGAATCATCTTCGCGGTGTCAGGATGGGCGCTCCGCCGAGCCTCTGGTAGGAGACCCATGCGCGTCACCGCTGCCCTGTCGACCGAGCTGTTCGTCGGCACCGCCGAGCATCCGCTCCAGGTGGTGGCCGCCGAGCTGACCCACGTCCCCGGCCGGCCGGTCCGCCTCACGGTCGAGGGCCCCGGCGTGCACGGCACCGCGGAGACCACCGTGGGCGAGGACGGCACCGCGCGCGTCGAGATACCCGTGACGGCGGACCTCGCGCCCGGCGAGCGGTGCGCGATCGAGGTGACGGCGGCCGACGGCGACCAACTGGCCGTTCTCACCGCCGAGTTCACGGCCGCGGAGCCCGGCTGGACCATGTTCATGGTCAGCCACTTCCACTACGACCCCGTCTGGTGGAACACCCAGGGCGCCTACACCGAGACCTGGGACGTCGCCGACGACCTCGCCTCCACCGGCCTCCCGGCCCGCACCTTCGACTCCCGCGGCCAGTCCGGCATGAGCCTCGTCCGCGCCCACTGCGACCTGGCCCGCCGCGACCCCGCGTACACCTTCGTGCTGGCCGAGGTCGACTACCTCAAGCCGTACTGGGACGCCTTCCCCGAAGAGCGGGCCTTCCTGCGGGAGTTGATCCGCACCGGCCGCGTCGAGATCATGGGCGGCACCTACAACGAGCCCAACACCAACCTCACCGGCGCCGAGGCGACCGTACGCAACGCCCTGTACGGGGACGGCTTCCAGCGCGGCATCCTGGGCGCCTCGCCCGAAACCGCCTGGCAGCTGGACGCGTTCGGGCACGACCCGCAGTTCCCCGGCCTGATGGCGGACGCGGGGGTGACCTCCAGTTCGTGGGCGCGGGGCCCGTTCCACCAGTGGGGGCCGACGCTGTCCGTGTTCGGCGAGGAGCCGCGCGACCCCCAACGCATGCAGTTCCCGGCCGAGTTCAGCTGGATCGCCCCCTCCGGCCGCGGGCTGCTCACGGCCTACATGGTCAACCACTACGGCGCCGGCTGGGCGATCGACAACGCGCCCACGCTCCCGGAGGCCGAGGCGGCCGCGCTCAAGCTGTTCCGAGGGCTGAAGAAGGTCGCACTCACCCGCAACGTCCTGCTCCCGGTCGGCGGCGACTACGCGCCCCCGTGCCGCTGGGTGATGGACATCCACCGCGACTGGAACGCCCGTTACGTCTGGCCGCGCTTCGTCAGCGCGATCCCCCGCGACTTCTTCGCCGCCGTCCGCGCCGAGTTGGCCGAGGAGGGCCGCAAGGCGTCCCCGCAGACCCGGGACATGAACCCGGTCTACACCGGCAAGGACGTCTCCTACATCGACACCAAACAGGCCCAGCGCTACGGCGAGACGCTCCTCGCCGACGCCGAGGCCTGGGCGACGCTCGCCTCGCTCGTCGCCCAACACCCGTACCCGGACGCGGCGTTGGACAAGGCCTGGCGGCAGCTGATCTACGGCGCCCACCACGACGCCATCACCGGCTCCGAGTCGGACCAGGTGTACATCGACCTGATGACCGGCTGGCGCGAGCTGTACGACCTGGCCGAGACGGTGCACGCCGACGCGACGGACGCCCTGGCGGGGAAGGTCGCTCAACTTCCGGGCTCCACTGACGACTTGGTCGTGTTCAACGCGGCGACCTGGGAGCGCCGGGACGTCCTGACCGTCGACGACCCGGGCCGCGTCCCGCTGGACGACACCGGCCTGCCGCTGCCCGCCGTACGCGAGGACGGCCAACTCCGCGTCGTCGTACCGGACGTACCCGGCATGGGCCTCAAGGCCCTCCCGCTCGCCGAGGGTTCGGTACCCGAGTGGACGCCCGGCGAGGGCCTCACCATCCGCAACGAGTTCTACGAGCTGACGGTCGACCCCGCGCGGGGCGGCGGCGTCAGCAGCCTGCGCGAACTGGCCGAGGACGGCCGGGAGTTGCTGCGCGCCGGCGACATCGGCAACGAACTCGTCGTACAGGAGGAGTACGCGCGGCACCCGCGCTTCGGCGAGGGACCGTGGCACCTCACACCCACCGGAACCACCGCCGCGCGCAGCCGGGACGTCACCGCCGACATCGATGTCCGGCACTCCCCCGCCGGATCGCGGATCACCGTCACCGCCGACCTCGGACTCTTCCGGTACACGCAGCGGCTGACGCTGTGGGCGGGAGTCCCGCGCCTCGACGTGACGACGACCGTCGACGGGTACGACGGCGCCGACCGGCTGATCCGGGTGCGCTGGCCGTCCGACGTGACCGGCGGACTGCCGGTGCACGAGGTGGCGGACGCGGTGATCGGGCGCGGGTTCGGGTTCGTGGAGGTGGACAGCGAGGAGTTCCCGTGGACGCTCGACAATCCGGCGAACACGTGGTTCGGGCTCGGGTCCACCGCGCGGGTCGCGGTGCGGGACGAGTCGGGGCGGCTGCTCGGCCACCGGTCGATCGGTGTCGCCGAACTCGTCTACGCCGACTGGGACGAGGCCGGTGAACTCGGTGCCCCGCTCGCGGCCGCCCTGGTCCGCGCCGGGGTCACCGCGACCTCGACGATCGCCGGCGGTCCGCGCTACGGCGACCTCGAAGTCGACTCCAATCTCCCCGACTTCCGGATCGCCGTGGGCGCTCCCGAGCGCAACTCCGTGGTCGCCGAGGCCCTCGGCTGGGACCCGGCCGCCGGGCGTGAGCTGCGCCGGCAACTGGCCGAGCGGGGCGTGGCGACGGTGTGGGTCGCGCCGCGTGCCGGGCTGCGCGAGGAGTGGGTGCCCGGGGCCGATCTGCGCGACCTCGAACGGCTGCCGCTGCTCGTGGTGGCGGGCGCCCGTCCCGAGGACGACGCCAAGGCGGTGGACGCGCTGATCGCCGACCTCGACGACGCGGTCCTCACGGCCACGGCGGCGGGCGGCTGCGAGGCCCTGCCGCCGGGGGACGCCTGGGACGGCCGTAGCTTCGCCGTGCTCAACCGGGGCACGCCCGGCTGTGTCGTCACCTCCTCCGGCGACCTCTACATGTCCCTCATGCGCTCCTGCACCGGCTGGCCCTCCGGCATCTGGGTCGACCCGCCCCGCCGTACGGCACCGGACGGCTCCGCCTTCCAACTCCAGCGCTGGACCCACGAGTTCGAGTACGCGGTGGTCGCGGGCGCCGGTGACTGGCGCGAGGCGCGACTCCCGCAGGCCGGGCATGAGTTCAACCACCCCTTCACGGCCCGCGTACGGACCTCGGCCCAACAGGGCGTCCTGCCGAGGAGGTTCGCACTGCTGGGGCTCGATCCCGCCGGCGAGGTCGTGCTCGACGCCCTCAAGCCGCTCGGTTCCCCGCTGGCCCGGGGCAGCGCGGTGCCGGTCGATCCGGGGCGCGGTGTCGTCGTACGGATGCACGAGGTGAACGGCCGGCCCGTGCGGGCCCGGATACGCGGCCCGCACGACTGGACCGAGGGCGCTCGGTCCGACGTACTGGAGGCGCCCGGTGAGCGGTTGACGCCAGAGCGGGACGGCGGGCTCGCCGTCGACCTGACCGGCTTCGAGGTCGCGACGGTGCTGGCGACCACCGCCGCCGAGACCTCAACCGGGCCCGGAATCGGGGCACATGAGCCCGCCCAGCCGGTCCACACCCGCTACTGGCTCCACAACTCCGGCCCCGCGCCTCGGGGGAACATGCCGGTGTCGGTGTATCTCTCCCCCGGCACCCTCACCGTGTCGGGACCCGTCACCGCGACCGTCCGGGTCGGTTCGGAACTCACCGACGCTCCGGTGTCGGGCACGGTGCGGGTCGAGGTCCCGCCCGGCTGGACCGCCGAACCCGCCGAACTGCCGTACGCGTTGGGCCCCGGCGGGTTCACGCTGGCCGAGGTGACCGTGACACCACCGCCGGAACCGGAACCCGGCCGGCACTGGCTCGCGGCCCGGCTGTCGTACGGCGGGCAGACGTACGAGGACGTCGTGGCGCTTGATGTGGCGGACGGGCAGTACGGCCCAACTCTCGTGTCCACGCTGGGAGTCGAGCGGATCAGCGTGCGGACCGGCGAACGCGTCCAGGTCCCCGTGACCGTCCGCAACACCACCCGTGGGCCCATCAACGGCACCCTCTGGGCCGTCTCCTCGTGGGGCACCTGGTCCGGGGTCGGGCCGGGCTGCCAGGGGTTCACGGTCGCCGGGGGCGCGGAGCGGGAGTGCCTCATCGAGGTGGACGGCTCGGCCGTGCCGCCGGGGTCGTACTGGCTGCTGGCGAAGGTCGCCTGGCACGGGTGTGTCGCCTACACGGAGGCCGTCGAGCTGGAGGTGACGCCGTGACGGAGCACGCGGCGGTGGTGCGCGGCAGGACCGTTCCAAAGAGACGGGTGGACGCGCTGCTGGCGGCCGTACCGGCGCGGGATCGGGAGAGCACCCGACCCGAGGCGCTCGCGCGGGCCGAGCGGCAGCGACGGCGGTGGGCGACCCAGGTGGTGGTCATCGACGAGCTGGCCCAACGGGCTTGTGCGGAGCGGGGGTTGAAGCCTCCCGCAGAGGTGTCGCCGGACCGGGTGCTCGCCGTCGCCGAGTCCGATGTCGCGGATCTCGGCAGCATCGTCGCGGCGGCACTCGCGCACTCCCCGGCCGCCCGGCTGCTGCTGGCCGAGCTGGAGGGCGAGCAGGAGGTCGCGGAAGGGGCCGTACGGGACTACTACGACCGGAACCGGGACCGCTTCCTCACCGCGGAGGCGCTGCGGCGCGGTGTGGACCCGTTCGGCGGTGCGACATCGGACGACTTCCTGCCGTACGGGCAGGCCCGCGAAGGTGTCGCGCGGGAGTTGCGGCGGGCCGCGGGACGGCGGGCCTTCTTCGGCTGGTTGGACCAGGCCAAGGCCGGAGTCGTGTATGCCGTGGGCCATGAGCACCCCGGCGATCCGGCGCACCCGGACCACGAGCACCGGCACTGATCCCGCCCGGAACCTAAAAGCAACACGAGAACCATTGACCTCCGATGAATTCTGGTCCACCTTTTCATCAATCGGGGTCGAAGTTGGTTAATTGAACCAGCGGTTGGCTGGTGCTCAGGAGGGCAGCGATGCGCACAGGAAGACTGACCGGATCGATGGTGGGGATCATCGTCCTGACCCTGACGGCCGCCGGCTGCGGGCTGTCCGGCGGTTCGGGCGACAGCGACTCCACCGCGGGCGGCTGCAAGGTCGACAAGGGCAACGTGGGGTCCGGGAAGCTCACCGGCGAGGTGAAGGGCGACATCACCTTCCAGACGACCAACTTGAAGAAGGACTTCGGGAGTTTCTTCAACGGGGTCATCAAGTCCTTCGAGAAGGCGCACCCCGGCACGTCGGTGAAGTGGATCGACGATCCGGGCGACAGCACCTTCACCCAGCGCAACGTGGCCGACGCCCAGGCCTGCACGCTGCCGGACGTCATCAACCTCAACGCCGAGACGGCGACGGCTCTCACGAAGGCCGGGTATCTGCTCAATCTCGGCGTGAAGGACCCCGACGCCGGCAAGCCGTTCGTCCCCGCGTTCTGGAAGTCCAGCACCTTCAAGGACAGTTCGGGCTCCGCGCTGCACACCGTGCTCCCCTGGTACACCGGCGGCATCGTCCTGACGTACAACACCGACCTGTTGAAGAAAGCCGGGATCGACCCCGCGAAGCCGCCGACGACGATCTTCGGGCTCTTCGCCGACTACGAGAAGATCGCCAAGTCCGCCAAGGGCAAGTACTACGCGACGATGGCCAACCCGATCTGGCGCATCCCGGCGGACTTCGACCAGATGAACATCAAGACCCTCTCCAGCGACGGCAAGTCGGCCGTGTTCGCCGACGATCCGCGCACCACCCAGTGGGTCGCCTGGATGGCGAAGCTGTACAAGGAGGGCGCGATGCCGAAGGACTCGCTGTCCTCCAGCAACGACCCGTCCACGCCGTACACGCAGGGCAAGGTCGCCTACGGCTCGACCAACCCGAGCTATGTGCGGTTCGTGAAGCAGAACAGCCCCTCGATCTACGCCAAGACGGCGGTCGGGCAGCAGCCCTACGACGCGCTCGGCCACACCACCGGCGCCCCGCAGTACGTCTCGGTCGCCGCCACCAGCAAGCACGCCCCCGTGGCACTGGCGTTCGCGGAGTACCTCACCGACGCCGAGAACCAGACGGCCTGGGCCAAGGACCCGGACGTGGTGATCTTCCCGACGACGACCACCTCGCTCAACGACCCGTTCTTCCAAGACGTGAGCGGCAGCGACCAGTTCGCACAGGCCCGCAAGCTCGTCGCCGACCAGCTCAAGACGACGACGGCCTACCAGACCGTCCTCTCGCCGGCCGTGCAGACCGCGATCGTGTCCCAGGTGCAGCTGGCCATGCAGGGCAAGAAGAGCGCGGCGCAGGCCGTGAAGGACGCCCAGGCGAAGGCCAACGAGCTGCTGAAGCAGGCTGGTTGACGGTGGCGACACAGACCGTGAAGCCGGTGTCCGTGCCCGGTGCGGAGGCCGTCGCCTCCGCACCGGGCACGACCCGCATACGTAGGATCGCCCGAGCTGTTCTCCCCGGCCCCGCGCCCGGCGCCAACGGGGCCTCGTTGTACCGCCGTTGGTGGCTGCCCTGGCTGTGGACCGCGCCCGCGATCGTCTGCGCGGCGGTGTTCGGGGTGTTCCCGTTCCTCAACACGCTGCTGCTGTCCTTCACGGACGCCAAGCCGCTCGGCGGTGCCGCGAGCTTCGTCGGGGTCTCCAACTACACCCGGATGCTGGGTGATGCGGACTTCTGGCTGGCGACCCGCAACAGCGTCCTGTACGCGGTGATCGTCGTCCCCCTGATGGTGCTGCTGCCCCTCCTGCTGGCCGTCCTGGTGGAGAAGAACCTCCCCGGCATCGGCTTCTTCCGCTCCGCCTTCTACACGCCGGTGCTCGCCTCCAGCGTGGTCGTCGGCCTGAGCTGGCAGTGGCTCCTCGCGGACGACGGACTGGTCAACACCTGGCTGGAGAAAGCCCACTTGATCCGGTCGGCGATCCCCTTCCTCTCCGACTCGTGGCTGATCCTGCTGTCCGCGATGGGCCTCACCCTGTGGAAGGGCCTCGGCTGGTACATGGTCTTCTACCTGGCCGCCCTCGGGAACGTGCCCAAGGAACTGCACGAGGCCGCCTCCATGGACGGCGCCGGTGCCGCCCGCCGCTTCTGGCACATCACCGTGCCCGGCGTACGGCAGGCGATGATGCTGGTCGGCACCCTCACCGGCATCGGTTCGCTCCGCGTGTTCACCGAGATCTACATGCTCGGCAGCTCCACCGGCGGCCCCGGCGGCGCCGACCGCACGCTGCCCTTCTACATCCGGGACGTCGGCCTGGACCCCATCACCGGAAACGCGGGCTACGGCTCGGCGGTGAGCGTGGCGCTGTTCGTCCTGACCCTGGGACTGACCCTGCTGGCGCAGCGCCTCACGAAGGAGGACGAGTCATGACGACGACCGCAGTGCGGCCCAAGTCCCGCCGCCTGACGCCCCGTTGGCGTGACTACGGCCGCCCCCGCGAACTCCTCGTCCGCTACCTGCTGTTGCTCCTGGTCCTCGGCCTCACCGTAGGCCCCCTCATCTGGCAGTTCCTGGCGTCCCTCAAGGGCACCGGCGAGGACGTCTTCGGCGCGAACGCCTCCCTGCTGCCCCACCACCCGACCCTGCACGCCTACCGCGAGGTCTTCAGCCAGGTCCCGGTGGCGACGTACATCAAGAACAGCCTGATCGTGGTCGCGCTGTCGGTCGGCAGCCAGCTCCTCTTCTCCACGACAGCCGGCTACATGCTCTCCAAGCCCGCCTGGAAGGGCCGGAAGGCGGTCTGGATCCTCCTCGTCGCCTCCATGATGTTCCCCTTCGAGTCGATCATGGTGTCGCTGTTCCTGAGCATCCGCGACCTGGGCCTGGTCGACAGCGTGGTCGGCGTGTGGCTGCCCGGGTTCGTCGGCGCGATCAACGTCCTGCTGATGCGCGGCGCGTTCCTCGCGGTACCGCGCGAGATCGAGGACTCGGGGATGCTGGACGGCGCGAGCGAGTGGCAGCGGTTCCGCTACCTCTATCTCCCGTCCGCGTGGGGCGCGATCATGGTGGTCACCATCAACACCTTCATCAGCGCCTGGGACGACTTCCTCTGGCCCCTGATCGTGCTCCGCTCCGAGGACCACATGACCCTGACGCTGGGCCTGTCCCGGCTACAGAGTTCGTCGTTCGGCTACGACCAGCGCGTGGTGATGGCCGGTTCGGTGATCTCCGTGGTCCCGGTACTGGTCCTGTTCGTCATCACCCAACGCTGGTTCTACAAGGGCGTGTCGGCGGGAGCCGTCAAACTCTGAGCGGTCAGGCTTTGAGCCGTCAGTCTTCGAGCCGTACGACGACGGGCTCGACGCCGAGCGCGGCCCGAGCGGACTGGGCGACCCGAACCTCCACGGCACCGACCTGCTCCAACCGGTCGGTGCCGAAGGGGATTTCGACCCTACGGCTCTCCCCCGGGCCCAACTCGACGCCCTGGAAGGCGTGCAGTTCGAGCGTGCGCGGCCACACCGGGGTGAGCAGCCGCCGGATGTACACCTGGACGACCGAACGCCCGTGCCGCTTCCCGGTGTTGGTGACGTCGACCTCGATCACGTCCCCCGCGAGGCGCGGCGGACCGTACGCGAAGCTCGTGTACGGCAGCCCGTGTCCGAAGGAGTAGCGCGGCTCGGCGTCGCCGTCCACGTAGCCGCCGTACTCGGTGTCCTTGTGGTTGTAGTAGACGGGGAGTTGGGCCACCGAGCGGGGGACGGACACGGGCAGGCGGCCAATCGGTTCGGCCCTGCCGAGCAGTACCTCCGCGATGGCCTCGCCGCCCCATGGGCCGGGGTACCAGGCGGTGAGCAGGGCGCCGGGCCGATCGGGGACGACGTGCGGGCGGCCCTGGATCAGGACGACCGCGGTGGGGGTGCCGGTGGCGGTGACCGCGTCCAGGAGGGCGAGTTGGGCCCGGCCCGGGCTCAGGCCCGCGAGGTCGACGCCCTCGCCGCACGTCATCTCCGAAACGGCGTTCCGCGCGGCCCCGTTGGCGTCGAAGTCCGTGTCGGGGGTACGGGCGCTGCTGCCGCCCAGCACCAGCACGGCCAGGTCGGACGCGGCGGCCGCGGCGACCGCCTCGGGGATGCCGGAGAGGTCGTCGCCGGTGAGGGCACAGCCGGGGGCGTGGCGGATGTCGGTGCCGGGCGGGGCGAGTCGCCGTAGGCCTTCGAGGACGCTGACACCGGAAGTCTGTGGTGCCGTGTAGTCGCCCAACTGGTGGGCGTAGGTGGCGGATTGGGGGCCGATGACCGCGATGCGGGAGGCGGTCGCCGGGACGGGCAGGATATCGCCGTCGTTGCGCAGGAGGGTGATCGCGGCTCGGGCGAGGGCCGTGCTCAGCTCTCTGCCCTGCCGCGGGGACGGGAACTCGGCTGTGCTGTAAGGCCGTTCGAAGAGGCCGAGACGGAACTTCAGACTGAGTACGCGCGCCACGGCGGTGTCGATGGCCTCCTCGGTCACCAGTCCCCGCTCGACGGCCTCTTCCAGATGGGTGAAGCCCTCATCCCACAGGCTGAGGTCGACACCGGCGTCGAGCGCGCGGGCGCCCGCCGAGACCTTGTCGCCGGTGATGCGGGCCAGCCGGTCCACGGCGAGGCCGTCGGCCATGACGAGGCCCTCGAAACCCCAGTCCTTGCGCAGGAGTTGGGTCAGCAGGGCGCGGTTGCCGGAGCAGGGCAGGCCGTCGACCTCGTTGTACGCCGACATGAGGGCGGCGGCACCCGCGCGGACTCCGGCGCGGGCGGCGGGGAGGTGGATCTCGTGGAGTTCACGGAGGCCGAGTTCCGACTCGGCGGAGTTGCGGCCGCCGACCGTGGCGCCCTGGCCGGCGAAGTGCTTGAGGACGACGGGGGCCTTGTCGGCAGCGAAGCCGGTGCTCGTGTCGCCCTGCATGCCTCTGACGAGCGCCTCGGTGAGGCGGGCGGCGAGGTGCGGATCCTCGCCGAAGCACTCCTCCGTACGGCCCCAGCGCGGGTCGCGGGCGATGTCCAGGGCGGAGACGAGGGCGACATGGCCGCCACGGGCCCGGAGTTCGGCGGCTGCGTGGGCGGCGGCCCGCTCGTACAGGCCGGGGTCCCAGGTGGCGCCGACGGCCAGGTTGACCGGAAGGACGGTGCCGTCCAGTGCCATGTGGCCGTGCGGCACCTCCTCCACGAACAGCGCCGGGATGCCGAGCCTGCTGCTCGCGACGACATGGCGTTGCACCAACTCGGCCAGGGCGGCGCTGTCTTGGGCGCCGGGGCCGTTGGTGTGGTCGACGCCGGACCAGGCGTCGGCGCGGAACAGGCCGTAGAGCGCGCCGAGTCCGGCGAAGCGGTCGGTCTCGGCGCGCAGGGCGTCGGTCAACTCGTACCCCTGAGGGGTGCGGCGGTAGGCGTCCCAGCCGTACATCCGCTGGTTGAGCTGGCCGACCTTCTCGCGCAGGGTCATGCGGGCGAGGAGGTCGGAAACCCGGGCGCCTACAGGGGCGTTGGGGTCGCGGTAGACGGGGTTGGTGGTGTCGGTCATCGGGTGTCACCGCCGTACGCGAAGCGTGCGAGGGCGACCGCGCCCCGGCTGCCGTCCGGTACCCAGTCGAGGGTCAGGCCGAGGGTGTGGAGGCGGGCGGTGAGGGGTGCCGTCAGGGGGCCTCCGGGGCCGAGCAGGCCGCCGGTGGCGACGATCCGTTCACCCGGGCCCGGCTCCAACGCCCTTACCGTGTCGGCCAGTTGGTCGGCCGCCTCGTCGAGAAGCACCTCCGCCACCGCGTCCTTCTCCCCCGCCGCCTCGACCACCAGGGGGGCGAACCGGGCGAGGCGGATGGGGAGTTCGGCCATCACGGCGGGGAGTACGTGCATGCGGTAGGCCTCGCGGTGGGCGCGGGACCAGTCGCCGTCGGCGGGCAGTACCTCGTCCGGCACCCCGAGCGCCTGTCCGACCGACGCGGCCAGCACGGTCGTAGGGCCCCGCCCGTCCGCCATGCGCAGGGCCGCCCGTACCGCGCTCCGGCCGATCCAGAAGCCGCTGCCGTCGTCGCCGAGGAGCCAGCCGTCGCCGTCCACGGTGGCCGTGGAGCGGCGGTCGGTGATGCGCAGGGCGACCGCGCCGGTGCCGGCGACCAGGGCGAGGCCGTCCGCCGGGGTGCCGGGGGCGGAGGCGAAGGCCGCCTCGATGTCGCTACAGATGCGGATCCGGTCGGCCGGGATGCCCAGGCGCTCCAGTGCCGCCGTGAGGGCGGCGCGGGCGTTGACGTGTCCCGGCTCCTCGGTGGAGGCCGCCGTGGCGCCCGCGAAACCGCCGGACACGGCGACCACGCGGGCGCGCGCCCGCTCCGGGACGGCCTGCCCGATCGCCTCGGCCAGGTGGTCGGTGAGGCGCGGCACGGGGACGGTCAGGGCGTTGCCGGGCCCGGCCGCGCCCTCGCCGAGGGGGCGGCCGTCCTCGGCGGCGGCGAGGACGGCACGGGTACGGGTGCCGCCGGCGTCGAGGCCGACGACGAGACCGTCCACCGGATCGCCCGCTTCGCTTTCGAGATCCTGGTTCAAATCATTGCTCATCACTGACTATGGTGGTTGATACATTCGCCCAGAACAAGAGCAAGCAGGGCAAGAAGCAAGACCGGACCTGGGGAGGATCCCATTCCTACGCTCCGCTTCGGCGTCAACTACACGCCGCGCCGCGGCTGGTTCCACTCCTGGCACGACTTCGACCCGGCGCACGCCCGCGAGGATCTGGCCCAGATAGCCGGCCTCGGCCTGGACCACGTCCGGATCTTCCACCTCTGGCCGCTGCTCCAGCCGAACCGCACGCTGATCCGCAGGACGGCCGTGGACCAGCTGGTGCACCTGGTCGACCTGGCGGGCGAGGCGGGCCTCGACGTCCTCGTGGACGGCGTCCAGGGCCATCTGTCGAGCTTCGACTTCTACCCGGAGTGGACCCGCAGCTGGCACCACCGCAACGTCTTCACCGACCCGGAGACCATCACGGCCCAGGCGGAGCTGATGCGCACGCTGGGCCGCGCCCTCGCCGACCGCCCGAACCTGATCGGCCTCCAACTCGGCAACGAGCTCAACAACTTGGTGGAGCACAACCCGGTGACGCCGGCCGAGGTGGACCACTATCTCGACACCCTGCTGGCCGCCGCGCGCGAGCACCTGCCGCCGGACCGCCTGGTCACGCACTCCGCGTACGACGCCGCCTGGTACGGCGACGACCACCCGTTCACCCCGAAGGCCTCGGCCCGCAAGGGCGATCTGACCACCGTCCACCCGTGGGTGTTCTCCGGCGACTGCGCCCGCCGCTACGGTCCGCGCTCCCCGCAGGTGCTCCATCTCGCGGAGTACGGAACGGAGTTGGCCAAGGCGTACGCCACCGACCCGGCCCGGCCCGTCTGGGTCCAGGAGACCGGCGCGCCCGAACCGCACATCCCGGCGGCCGACGCCCCGGAGTTCGCGCGCGCGACCGTGCGCAACGCGGCCGAGTGCGCGGGGCTGTGGGGCGTGACCTGGTGGTGCTCGCACGACGTGGACCGCTCGCTCGCCGACTACCCCGAACTCGAGTACACGCTGGGCCTGTTCGACTCGGCCGGCCGCGCCAAGCCGATCGCCGGGGCCTTCGCCGAGGCGATCGCGGAGCCGCACACGGTCCAACTCCGCGACACCGCGCTGGTGTTGGACTGCACCCCGGCCACCCGCTCGGTGTCCGGACCGGGAGGCGCGTACTTCGAGGAGTGGATGCGGCTGCGCACGGAGGGACTCCGCCCGGCGGTGGTGCTGGCCGAACGGGCCGAGGACCAGGGGTACTTGGCGGCGCGGGGCATCAAGAAGGTCGTACACCCGCGGTGAAGGTCAACTGCCTGTCAGCACCTCCGCGACCGCCCGCAGGTTGACCCGCCCCCGCCCGTAGGAGCAGAGGGTGCCGCCCTCCGGCAGTCCGGTGTCAACCAGTACGGCGTCGGGTCGCCGGGCCGTGAGCGTGTCGCGCAGCCGGGTCTGCCAGGGGTGCAGGCCGGCGTCGGAGGTGGCGACGACCAGCGGGGCGCCCTCGCGCAGGATCCCGTCGACGAGGGCGGCGGGGTCGGCCGGTTCCGCGTTGAGCGCGGTGCCGGTGGCCGTGGGGTCGATCGCGCGGAGTTCGGTGAGGAGGTCCTCGCCGCCCCAGTTCAGGGCGGGGTGCGGGGCCGGGAACAGGTCGACGACGTGGGCACCGCGCAGCGGCGGCGGCAGGGTCCCGGTGCGCACGGCGCGGCGGGCCGCCTCCAGGCCGGCGTCCGGGTCCCAGGCGGCGACCGTCCGGCGCGGGGTCGCGTACCGCTCGGCGAGCCGCCGCACCCGCCCGGCCGCCTCCCACACCCGCTCCTCGGGCAGCACATGCGAGTGCAGCGCGTCGAGCACGGCGTCCCGGCAGGACAGGGTGACGTCCAAGTCCGGTACGGCGACGATGACTTGGTCCGCTCCCGCGGCGAGGGCGATCCGGGCCCCGGCCGCCTCGCCGTACGCGTCGGCGATCGCCTTCATCTCCAGCGCGTCGCTCACCAGGACGCCGTCGAAGCCGAGTTCGAGGCGGAGCAGGTCGCCGAGTATGCGGCGGCTCAGGGTGGCGGGGCGGTTGGCGTCCAGGGCCGGGAAGACGACGTGGGCGCTCATCAGCATCGGCACGCCCGCCGCGATGGACGCGCGGAACGGTTCGAGGTCGACGAGGAGTTCGTCGTGGGGCCGCGGGTCGATCGCCATGCCGTGGTGGCTGTCGGTGATCGTGCCGCCGTGGCCGGGGAAGTGCTTGGCGCAGGAGGCGATGCCGCGGACGTCGGTGGCGGTGATCCAGGCGCGCAGATGGCGGGTGGCGAGGTCGGGGTCGGCGCCGAAGGAGCGGGTGCGCACGATCGGGTTGCGCGGCTGGTGCTGGAGGTCGGCGACCGGGGCGTACGAGGCGGTGATGCCGAGCGTGGCGAGGTGCCCGGCGAGCGCGTCGGCGCAACGGGCGGTCAGCGCCGGGTCGTCGACGACGCCGAGGGCGTAGGAGCCGGGGACGTCCGGGGCGCCGGCGCTCACCAGGTGGCCGATTCCGCCGCCTTCGTTGTCGATGGCGACGAGCAGGTCGGGCCGGACGGCGCGGAGTTCGTCGGTGAGGCGGCGCACCTGCTCGGCGTCGCGCACGTTGCGGGTGAACAGGATGACCCCGCCGAGACCCCGGTCGATGAGCCGCTTGAGCGTGTCCGGCACGGTCGTCGTGCCGTCGAACCCGGCGACCAGACAGCTGTGGGCCGCCTCGTCGAGGTCGACGGGCAGGGCGGTGACGGCGGCGGACGTACGCTCGGCGTGGGTCATAATGGAATTGAAATGGCTCGCTCAACCTAAAGTCAACAAACCGATGGATTGTTGATTCAGGCAATGATCTGGAGTGGCGTGGGGCCGTCGCGGGGATGACACAGGGGACTGGCCCAGTGCCGACACAGGTGATGCGGGTGTGCGTTCACTCGCGCCACACCCGTACCGCACCCCCGCGACAACCGTGCCATTCACGCCATGTATGCCGTCCGCGTCGCCCGACCGTCCGCGCGCCTTCCGCTTCCGGACACCGCGACGTCATACCGGAGGGGAACGTTTCGCCTCGTGTCCCGGTTTCGTGATTCTCCTCGCGTCCGTCGAGTGTTACGTGCGGGCGGGGCGCGGACCCAGACGGG
>NZ_JBLTJC010000139.1:0-24710 GCF_048158785.1 Streptomyces colwelliae
CGGACATCTCCCTGTTCCGCCCGGGTCCGGTCCAGGGCGGCATGCCCGCCCTCTTCATCGCCGCCCGCCACGGCGCCGCACCCGTCTACCCGCACCCCGACCTGGAACCGGTCCGGGCGAGCGCCACCGGCTCGCCCCCGGCCGCCGCCGCCAACCCCGCGGCGTACACCGGGTCGCCCGCACGCACCGGCGTGACCAGGACCTCGATCATCCCGCCGCAGGTCAGGCCCACCGCGAAGGCGTCCTCGTCGCTGTAGCCGAAGCGTTCGCGGACCGGCTCGCCGTCCTGGAGCGCCTGCACGCACAGGTCGTAGACCGCGCCCTCGACGCAGCCGCCGGAGACCGAGCCGATCACCGTGCCGTCGGTGTCGACGGCGAGCGCGGCGCCGGGTGGGCGCGGTGCGCTGCCGCCCACGGTGACGACGGTCGCGACGGCGAAGTCCCGGCCCTCCCGCATCCAGCGGTCCAACTCCGCAGCGATGTCAAGCACTTGGCGCCCCGCCCGCGGTCAGGACCCGGTCGGGGCGGATCGGCAGGGCACGGTGGCGGACGCCGGTGGCGTGCCAGACGGCGTTGGCGATCGCCGCGGCGGTCCCTACGACCCCGATCTCGCCGATGCCCTTGATGCCGACCGGGTCGTCCGGATCGGGGTCGTCGACCCAGTCCGCCTCGATGGCCGGTACGTCGGCGTTGGCGGAGAAGTGGTAGTTGGCGAAGTCCGGTCCGACCTGGGCGCCGGACGCCGTGTCGCGGACCGCCTCCTCGTGCAGGGCCATGGAGATGCCCCAGATCATCCCGCCGACGAACTGACCGCGCGCGGTCAGCGGGTTGACGATCCGTCCGGCGGCGAAGATGCCGAGCAGCCGTCGTACCCGGACCTCGCCGCTGGCGACATCCACGGCGACCTCGGCGAACTGCGCCCCGAAGGAATGCCGTTCCTTCTTGGCGAGCGCGGCGACGGCCTCGGCGGTGTCGCTTCGCGCGGTGATGCCGGCGGGCGGGATGTCGCCGCCCAGGGCCAGTTGCTCCCGCAGGTCGGCCGCCGCCCGCATCACCGCCCAGGCCCAGGAGCGGGTGCCCATCGAGCCTCCCGCGAACATCGCGGCTCCGAGGTCGCTGTCCCCGATGTGCACCCGGACCCGGGCCGGCTCCGTCTCCAGCGACTCCGCGGCGACCAGGGTCAGCGCGGTGCGGGCGCCGGTGCCGAGGTCCGTCGCGTTGATCCGCACGGTGTAGGTGCCGTCCGCCTCCGCGGTGACGGCCGCCGTGGACGGGCCGACCCCGACATGGAAGGTGGACGCGGCCATGCCGGTGCCGAGCAGCCAGCGCCCGTCGCGGCGCACGCCGGGGCGGGGATCGCGGTCGGCCCAGCCGAAGCGCCGGGCGCCCTCGTCGAAGCAGGCGAGCAGGTTGCGGCTGCTGAAGGGGAGTCCGGAGACGGGCCCCACCGTGGGTTCGTTGCGGACGCGCAGGGCGATCGGGTCGAGGCCGCACTTCTCGGCGAGTTCGTCGAGCGCGGACTCCAGCGCGAAGGATCCCGGCGCCTCCCCCGGGGCGCGCATGAAGGTGGGGGTCGGCAGGTCGAGCCGTACGACCCGGAACGCCGTGCGGTGGGCGTCGGCGTCGTACAGCGGGCGTCCGAACGCGGCGCTCGGTTCGACGAATTCGTGCGTGGTCGAGGTGAGGCTGAGTGCCTGGTGGTCGAGGGCGCGCAGCCGGCCGTCGGGGTCGGCGCCGAGCCTGACGCGTTGGGTGGTGGGGCTGCGGTAGCCGACCAGGGAGAACATCTGACGGCGCGTCAACACCACGCGGACCGGGCGCTGGAGAACGGTCGCGGCCATCACGGCGGCCACCTGGTGCGGTCGTACTCCCTTGGATCCGAAGCCGCCGCCGACGTGTTCGGACCGCACCCGCACGGCCGCCGGGTCGAGGGAGAAGAGTTTCGCGAGTTCGCCTGCCACCCACACGGTGCTCTGGTTGGAGTCGACGACGTCGAGCCGGCCGGCCTCCCAACGGGCCGTCGCGGCATGGGGTTCCAGTGGGCTGTGGTGCTCCTCGGGTGTCGTGTACTCCTCGTCGACGACCACGGCGGACCGGGCGAGGGCGTCCTCCACGTCGCCCTTCACCACCTCGGCCGGGCCGACGGGCGAGCCCGCGGGCAGGTAGGCGTCGGGGTGCCCGGCGTAGAACGCGATGTCGTGCGGCTCTACGTCGTAGTCGACCACCAGCGCCTCGGCGGCCTCCCTGGCCTGCTCGGACGTCTCGGCGACGACCAGCGCCACCGGCCAGCCCACGTAAGGGACTCGGTCGTGCTGGAAGAGTCCGAGGGCCGGGTCCGGCGGGCCCACGACACTCATGTAGTCGGTGGTGACCCGCGGTGTGTTCTCGTGGTGCAGGACGGCGAGGACGCCGGGCATCGCGAGCACCGGGCCGGCCTGGACGGTGCGGATGCGGCCTCGGGCGACGGTGGACAACACCAGCCAGCCGTGGGCGAGTTCGTCGAAGGAGAAGTCTCCCGCGTAGCGGGCCGCGCCGGTGACCTTGTCCCGTCCCTCGACGCGGGTGTGGGCGGTTCCGAAGGCACCCGTCGACCGGACGGCCTGAGTCGTGGTGGTCATCAAGCGGTCTCCTCGGCGAGTTCGGTCAGTACGGCCACGACGAGATTGCGCAGCAGGGTGACCTTGTAGGCGTTGTCCGACAGGGGCTCGGCGGCGGCCAGTTCGGCGTCCGCGGCCGCCATGAACGCCTCGGCGCTCACCGGTCCCCCGGTCAGCACCCGCTCGGCCCGCCGCGCCCGCCACGGCCGTGACGCCACCGCCCCGAAAGCCAGCCGTACCTCGCGCACGACACCGTCGCGCACGTCGAGGGCGGCGGCGACCGAGCCGATCGCGAACGCGAAGGAGGCACGCTCGCGCACCTTCCGGTAGCGCGAGTTGGCGGCGACCGGGGCGGGCGGCAGCGTGACCCCGGTGATCAGCGCGCCCGGCGGCAGCGCGGTCTCGCGGTGCGGGGTGTCGCCGACGGGGAGATAGAGGTCCGCGAGTGCCAACTCACCCGGCCCGGAGGCGGTTTGGTACGACACGACCGCGTCGAAGGCCGCCAGCGCCACCGCCATGTCGGAGGGGTGGGTGGCCACGCAGTGCTCGGAGGCACCGAGGATCGCGTGGTTGCGGTGCTCGCCCTTCAGCGCGGGGCAACCACTGCCGGGGGCCCGCTTGTTGCAGGGCTGGGTCACGTCGGTGAAGTAGGCGCAGCGGGTGCGCTGGAGCAGATTTCCGCCGACCGTGGCCATGTTGCGCAACTGTCCGGAGGCGGCGGCCAGCACCGCCTGGGCCAACGCCGGGTAGCGGAGCCGCACTTCGGGATGCGCGGCGAGGTCGCTGTTGGTGACGGTGGCGCCGATGCGCAGGCCGCCGTCCGCCGTCGACTCGACGCGGTCCAGGGGCAGTTCGCGTACGTCGACGAGCCGCGTGGGACGCTCCACGCCGGCCTTCATCAGGTCGACGAGATTGGTGCCGCCGCCGAGGAAACGGGCGTCGGGCTCGGCGTCGAGCAGCGCGACCGCGCCGGAGACGTCGAGCACCCGCCGGTACTCGAACTCCCTCATGCCACGGCCTCCTTGAAGTCGTCCTGTTCCTCCTCGGCCCGCGGTGCTTCCGCCCCCCGCGCCTCGGCCGCCCGGGCGACCGCCTGCACGATCGACACATAGGCGCCGCACCGGCACAGGTTGCCGCTCATCCGCTCCCGGATCTCCTCGGCGGTGAGGGGTGGCGGCCCCGCCTCGGGCCGTACGTCGGCGGTGACGGCGCTGGGCCAGCCCGCCGCGTGCTCCTCGATCACCGCGAGGGCCGAACAGATCTGGCCGGGAGTGCAGTAGCCGCACTGGTAACCGTCGAGGTCGAGGAACGCCTGCTGCACGGGATGCAGCCGGCCGTCGTCGGCCAGGCCTTCGATGGTGGTGACGGCGCGCCCCTCGGCGGCCACCGCCAGCTGGAGGCAGGAGACGACCCGGCGGCCGTCGAGCAGCACCGTGCAGGCCCCGCACTGCCCCTGGTCGCAGCCCTTTTTCGTGCCGGTGAGGTCGAGGTGTTCGCGCAGGGCGTCGAGCAGGGTGGCGCGGTGATCGACGGGCAGCGTGTGCTTCTCTCCGTTGATGTTCAGTGTGATGACGCTGGACGTCGATGGGGCCATGATCAGCCTTCTCTCGCGGATGTGGGGCGCGTCGAAGTCGGACGAGGAGATCCCTGAGCCCACGGGTCGCACGAGAATTCCGGTCGGTGACCGGTCCGGCCGTTCGCGCAGCCCGTTCTGCCGGTAGAGTGGGCTCTAAGCGGACAACTGTCCGCTATCCAGTGAACCTAACGGACAGCTGTCCGCTTAGCAAGGTCGGCTCTGCCGTTTTTCCCGGAAGGAGGAGGAGTGCGCGAAGAGTTGGGCGCGCCACAGCGCTCGGACGCCCAGCGGAACCGCGAGCGCATCCTCGAAGTGGCGCTCGCCGAGCTGACGCTCGCGGCGGACGTTCCGCTGAGCGCGATCGCCAGGAAGGCCTGTGTCGGACAGGGCACGTTCTACCGCAACTTCCCCAACCGCGAAGCACTCCTGCTGGAGATCTACCGCCACGAGATGCAGCAGGTCGCCGATGCGGCGGCCCTGTTGCTGGAGAAGAGCGCGCCGGACCGGGCACTGCGGGAGTGGATGGACCGCCTCGCCCAGTTCGCCCGGGCCAAGGTCGGCCTGGCCGGGGCGCTGCGGCAGGCGGCCGGAGCGTCCGGCACGCCGGCCAAGCCTGGGCACGGCGTGGTGACGGAGGCCGTCGCTCTGCTGCTGCGGGCGAACGACGAGGCCGGCACCATCCGCCCGGGCGTCACCTCCGACGACTTCTTTCTCGCCATCGCGGGCCTGTGGCAGATCGATCCGAACGGCGACTGGCAGGGGCGCGCCGGGCGGCTCCTGGACCTGGTCATGGACGGACTGCGGGCGGGAGCGCCCGGACGCTGACCCGCGTCCCTCACCGCTCGGCAATCTCCACGGAAAACCCGAATGCGCCCGCTTGTTCGGTTCTGCGACCATGCCGGAATGATCGACCGACTCGAACCGCTGGTCATCCGGCACACGTTCCGCGTCCCCCTCCCCTCAGGTCCCGTGGGTGAAGGCGCCATCGCTGCGCGGCAGTTCGACGCCGTGCTGCTCTCCGTGGGCTTCAAGCTCTCCGCGGACCTGCTGGAACGGCTGTCGGGGCTGTCCGAGGAGACGGTCGTCGGCATTGCCGGGCGCACCCTGCCGATCGTCCGCGAGCTGGTCGGCGATCACGTCCAGCACAACGCGTACTTCATCGACTTCCCGGTCAACGTGCCTGCCACGGAAGACTTCTGGATGGCGTGCGTCGCCGACGCGCTCCGCGACGAGAAGACCCCGGCCGCGACGCTCAAGCAGTTGCGGACCGGGGTGGTGAATCTGCTCAGTCTGCCGACCTACGGCAGGTACCAGCACACGTACGCCGAACTGCTGGCCGCGCAGGACGAGTTGATCGCGGCGGCGGGCGACCGGATCACGGTGCTGCACGCGGGCGGTGACCTGGCCGGCGAACTCACTGCCCTCTACCTGGCGTTGGCCGGGAGCACCACACCCCTGGCCGAGGAGCACCGGCAGGATCTGTGGGCGCTGGCGGAGCGGTGTGCCGACGGGCCGCAGCCCGAGGTGATCCCGGTCCGGGAGAACCGCGCGCTCGTCAACCAGGCCCGCCTGACCGCGGGTTCGGAGCTGCTGGTGGACACCGTCACCGACGTGCTGCGGCTGGCCTGCGCCCTGTCGGACGGCGATGTGACGCTGGCGGAGCCGACCCGCTTCCGTTCACTGTCCCGTCCGGTACGGCGGGCACTGCTCGCGGCGCTCGACTCCGTGATCGCCGCGTCTCCCGCCAAACTCGCCGACGTGGGCGCGCACCGCGAGGAGTGGAAGCGGCTCGGTGAGCGGCTGCACCCGCACGAGTACCCGCGATGGCCGCAGGCGGCCGAGGTGTTCGCGGTCGCGCGGGGCGAGCTGAAGGCGCCTTCGTTCGACAGTCGGGTCGAGGAACTCCTCGCTCAGAGCGACCTGTTGGGCGCGGTGGAGCTGCTGAAGTCCGCGCCCGGCAAGCTGTTCCGCGCGCTGGACCGGCTGCTGCGCACGGCGCTCACGCAGGAGGAGCGCGACGCCGTGGTGGCCGCCGCCGAGCAGGTCGCGCCCGAGGTGTCGGGCCGGGTCGTGCTGTCGGTGCGCGAGCATCTGCACAACAGGGCCCGGGAGACCGGGGAGTTGCGGGTCTTCGTGAACCGGCGCGGCCGCGCCTGGGTGACCGACGACGAGCGGGCGACCGTAGGGCCGGTGGAGCGGGAGCGGCTGATGGCCGTGCTCGACGACGAGACGCGGCGTCGACTGCCTTCTCCTGAGCGGCTGTTGATCGATCCGGACGTGCTGGACGTGGCGCTGCCGTTGAGCGGGAAGGCGACGGCGGCCGGGCTCGGGGTGCTGCCGCGCGGGTCGTTGTCGGCGGTGGAGGGCGAGTTGCTGCGGTTCTTCGTGTACTGGAAGGAGAGCGAGCGGCGCACCGACTTCGATCTGTCGGCGCTGATGCTCAACGCTGACTACTCGACGAACACGTGGCTGTCGTACACCTCGCTCACCGAGGTCGAGGGCGAGCACTCCGGTGACATCGTCGAAGCGCCGGACGGGGCCTCGGAGTTCATCAACCTGCGGCTGGGTGCCGTACGCGGGGCGTTCGTCGTGCCGCAGGTCAACATCTTCGCCGGGGAGGGGTTCGAGGAGGTCGAGGAGTCGTTCTTCGGGTTCATGCTGCGCGAGGGTGAGCAGCGGGGGCGGCCGTTCGAGCCGCGTACCGTGCGGATGAAGTCGGAGTTGCGCGGCGCGGGCCGGGTCGCGCTGCCGCTGGTGTTCCTGCGCGGAAAGGACGGCCGCTGGCAGGCGAAGTGGCTGCATCTGTACCTCAAGGGCAGCCCGTCCGCGAACCGGGTGGAGGAGAACCGGGTGACGGTGGCGAACCTGCTGCGCGGCATCGTCGAGCGTGAGCAGCTCACCGTGCGCCATCTCGTCGGCCTGATGAGCGGGGACGCGACGAAGGTGACCCTGTGGGACGGCGAGACGGTCCCGGACGGACCGGTCACCTTCATCGGTATGAGCCGCCCGGCCGAGCTGCCCGCCGGATCTCTTGTCGTCACTCTCGAAAATCTGCGCGACCTGATCCCCGCCTGACTGCTAACGTCGACCCCGGCGAGGCCATGGACGGACTTCCTTCTCCACCACTCTCTGAAATCAGTCCGTCCGCTTTCCTCGCCCTCGACGTTCCGTGAGGGGTGCCCCAGGGCGCCCCTCACGTTCTTTTTCCGCTGAAACCTCACTTCACAGACTTGTGGGACAATCCTCTATGCGCGGACGAAAGGCCACTCCAGTGAGCGGAACGAACGACGGGTCCGGGTACGACAGCCTTCGGCTCGACCGCACCGGTCAGGCCGAGGCCTTCGATGCCATCGGGGACCGGTACGACGAGGCCTTCCCGCACAAGGAGGGCCAGGTCGGCGCCGGTGACTGGCTGATCGAGTCCCTCGGTCCGGGCGCCCGCGTGCTGGACCTCGGCTCCGGCACCGGTGTGCCGACCGCCCGGCAGCTGGCCGACGCGGGTTTCGAGGTCATCGGCGTGGACTTCTCCGCCCGGATGGTGACGCTGGCCCGGGAGTACGTCCCCACCGCCACGTTCCACCAGCTCGACCTCGCCGACCTGCGCCCGGGCGGATCCCGTGACCTGGGCCGTTTCGATGCCGTCGCCGCGTTCTTCTCCCTGCTGATGCTCCCGCGCGCGGAGATCCCGCTCGCGCTGCGCACGATCCACCACCTGCTGACCCCGGGCGGTCTGCTCGCCCTGTCGATGGTGGAGGCCCATGTGGACGACTTCGAGATCCCCTTCCTCGGCAACACGATCAGGGTCTCCGGCTATCTCCTCGAAGACCTGCACAAGATCCTGGACGCCGCCGGCTTCGAGATCGTGAAGGAGAACTCCTACACCTACGCCCCGGCGACCGCCGACGTCCCGCCCGAGGAACAGGTCTTCCTCTGCTGCCGACGGCGCGACTGAGGTCGTAGGACCGACACGGCGGCCGCTGCCGCACCAGTGACGGGACGGATGCGTGACGGAGCAACCCAGCCCCCGCGAAGGCCCCGCCGGAACCGCCCGGCGAGGTGGTTCGTCGAGCGGCCCGGCGCCCGTCGTACCGCTCGGACGGACGCCCGTGCGGCAGATGGACCGGCTCCAATACCTGGACGTGGCCACCCGGCGGATCGCCCGCGGGATGGACCTGGACGAGACGCTGCGGGAACTGCGGTGGGCGGCGGTGCCCGCCTTCGCCGACGCGATCGTCATCCACCTGCACGATCCGCTGCCCGTCGGGGACGAGAAGTCGGCGGCGCCCGTCGTCCTTCAGCTGCACAGCATCGACCGGGCGCCGGAGGCCAGGTCCGCGCTGCTGATGCCGCACGCCGAGTACGCGAGCGTGGCCGAGCGGGTGCAGCCCGTGTTCGCCGGCCGGCTCGCGAAGCTGCTCCTGGCCGGGCGTCCGGCCTTCGGCGACACCCCGGGCATCCACCCCGCGGTGGCCGAACTGCTCGGCCCCGCGGCGAGCGCGCACGGCACACTGCCGCCGGGCCGCCGGCTGATCATCGCCCCGCTGCACGGCCGCCACCACGTCATGGGCACCGTCGTCCTGCTGCGCCGCCCCGACCGCTCCGCGTTCACCACCGACGACCTGCTCGTCGCCTCCCAGCTCGCCACCCACACCGCGATCGGCGTCCAGAAGGCGGTGATGTACGGCCACGAGGCCTCCGTCGCGGACACGCTCCAGCACACCATGCTCCCGTCCTCGCTGCCCGAGCCGACCGGCATCCAGCTGGCCAGCCGCTATCTGCCCGCTTCGAAGACCGCGCAGGTCGGCGGCGACTGGTACGACGCGATCCCGCTGCCCGGCAGCCGGGTCGCGCTGATCGTCGGCGACGTCATGGGCCACTCCATGACCTCCGCCGCGATCATGGGCCAGCTGCGCACCATCGTGCAGACCCTCGCCGGCCTCGACCTGCCCCCGCACGAGGTCCTCCACCACCTCGACGAACAGGCCCAGCGGCTCGGCAGCGACCACATCGCGACCTGCCTGTACGCGATCTACGACCCGATCTCGCACCGCCTGCTCATGGCCAACGCCGGCCACCCGCCCGCCGTACTGCTGCGCCCGAACGGCCATGCCGAGGTCCTTCAGGTCCCGCCGGGCGCGCCGATCGGCGTCGGCGGGGTCGGCTTCGAGTCCGTGGAGATGCCCGCGCCCACCGGCACCACGCTGGTCCTGTACACCGACGGTCTGGTCGAGTCCCGCGACACGGACGTGGGGACCGGCGTCGAGGCCCTGCGCACCCACCTCCAGTCGACCCCGCACCGGCACCGCCTCTCCTCGCTGGAGCGGCTGTGCGACCGCATCCTCACCGCACTGGCGCCTGGCCCCCGCGACGACGACATCGCCCTGCTCACCGCCCGCTTCGAGGGCTTCCCGCCGGACAGCGTCGGCTACTGGCACCTCGACCCCCACCCCCTCACCGCGGGCCAGGCCCGCCGGCTGACCCGCAGGGTGCTGCGCCGCTGGGGCCTGGACGCCCTCCTCGACACCACGGAGCTCCTGGTCAGCGAGGTCGTCACGAACGCCGTGCGGTACGCCTCCCGCCCCATTTCGCTACGGCTGCTGCGCACCGACGTGCTGCGCTGCGAGGTGACCGACGACTCGCCCCAGGTGCCCCGGATGCGTCAGGCCGCGCCGGGCGACGAGGGCGGCCGAGGCCTGTTCCTGGTCGACCGGCTCGCCCAGCGCTGGGGGGCGACGCGGCTGAGCACGGGGAAGGTCGTGTGGTTCGAGCAGCAGATCCCGAAGGACCAGCCGATCCAAGGGAGTTGACAGTCGTAGGGGCGGGTTCAGACCGGCCCGACACCCGTCCCGCCCTTGAGGCGTTCCAGGTCGGACGGGCGGACCTGGATCACGACGACGGCGATCAGCGCGGCGACGACCGTGAAGATCGCGGCCATCACGAACGCGGCCGACACCCCCGCGGTGAGGACCTGATCGCCCCAGGTGCCCGGGAGTTGGCCGGTGCGCTGGAAGCGGAGACGTTCGGCCGGGGTCGCCTGGGACAGGAACGCGGGGATCTGGTCCTTCGCCTCGTTCCTGCTGGCCGTGCCGAACATCGTGACCAGGATGGACAGCCCCAGCGAACCACCCACCTGCTGCGTCACGTTGAGGAGTCCGGAGGCCGCGCCGGTCTCCTGGACGGGCACGTCGGAGAGCGCCATCAACGTCAGCGACACGAACTCCATGCCCATCCCCAGGCTGAACACCAGCATCGGGCCGAGCACGCTGCCCAGGTACGTGGAGTCGACGTCCGTCAGCGTCAGCCAGGACAGACCGCCCGCCGCGAGGATCGCGCCCACCACCATGAACGGCTTGGGGCCGTAGGTCGGCAGGAACCGTGAGGCCAGGCCCGCGCCGACCGCGATGACGGCACTGACGGGCAGGAAGGCGAGGCCGGCCGCGAGCGGGCTGAAGCCCAGGACGTCCTGCACGAAGAGCGTGAGGAAGAAGAACATGCCGAAGATCGCGGCGGCGAGGCAGAGCATGATGCCGTACGTCCCGGCCCGGTTGCGGTCGCGGAACATGTGCAGCGGGGTGATCGGCTGCCGGGAGCGCCGCTCGACCAGCACGAACAGGGCGAGGACGACCACGGCCGCGCCGAACGAGGCCAGGGTGAGCCCGTCGCTCCAGCCCTCCTGCGCGGCCCGGATGAAGCCGTAGACCAGCAACACCATGCCCACGGTGGAGGTCAGCGCGCCGGTGATGTCGAAGCGGCCCGGGTGGCGTTCGGACTCCTTGATCCAGCGCGGGGTGGCGAGGACGATGAGCAGTCCGATCGGGACGTTGACGAAGAGCACCCACCGCCAGTTCAGCCACTCGACGAGGATCCCGCCCATCAGCAGTCCGATCGCGCCGCCGCCGGCCGAGACACCGGCGAAGACCCCGAATGCCCGGTTGCGTTCCGGGCCTTCGCGGAACGTCGTGCTGATCAGGGCGAGCGAGGTCGGCGAGGCGATGGCACCGCCGACGCCCTGGAGGGCGCGTGCCGCGAGGAGTTGGCCGGAGTTCTGGGACAACCCGCCGAGCAGGGACGCGAGTACGAAGAGCAGCACGCCGAACACGAACACCCGCCGCCGGCCGAGGATGTCCCCGGCCCTGCCACCGAGCAGCAGCAGACCGCCGAAGGTGAGGGTGTACGCGTTGACGACCCAGGCCAGGCTGGTCGTGGAGAACCCCAGCGAGCTCTGGATGTGCGGAAGCGCGATGTTCACGATGGTGATGTCGAGAACCACCATCAGCTGACAGGAGGCGATCACCAGCAGCGCCATCGTGCTCCCGCCACCGCCGGTCTCCCGGGTGGTGGTCTGGGCTGTGGAGGCTTGCTGAGGGCTGCTGCTCATGGTGGTTCGCACTCACGGGAGATCAGTGAACGACTCCGTCCACTACACGCTCACCGTTCGACGGTACGCCCGCCCCCTGCTCCCCACCACTCGATCATCACGGGCCCAGGCGCTAGGTTCACACATGACAGGACATGGGGAGAAGCCATTGGTGACCGGGGTCGTCGCAGACGGACGGACGCTGTCCTACGGCGATGTCGTCGCCGTCGCCCACCATGGTGCCCAAGTCGCCCTGGCGGACGGCGTGTTGTCGCGCCTGGCACGTGAACGGGCGGTCGTGGACGACGTGGTCGACCGCCAGATCCCGACGTACGGCCTGACGACCGGACTGGGCGCCCGCTCCTCCTACGCCCTGCCCCGCACGGAACTCGACGCGTTCAGCGTCCGCACGGTCCGGGGCCGGGCGAACGCGGTCGGCGATCCGCTGCCGACCCCGGTCGTACGCGCCGCCCTCCTCGCCCGGATCAACGGCCTCGCGGGCGGCGGCAGCGGAGTGCGGCCGGAGATCGTACGGCTGCTCGTCGACCTGCTCAACGCGCGGGTGCACCCGGTGATCCCCGAGGTGGGGTCGATCGGCGCGTCCGACCTGTGCCAGATGGCGCACGTCGGTCTGGTCGTCATCGGCGAGGGCGGCGCGGAGTGGAACGGCGAGCTGCTGGACGGCGCCACGGCCCTGCGCCGAGCCGGTCTCACCCCCGCCCGACTCGGCCCGAAGGACGGCCATGTCCTGTGCAGCGCAAGCCCGTTGGCGGCCGGCGTCGGCGCCCTCGCCCTGCACGAGGCGGGCGCTCTGCTCGCCCTGGCGCAGGCGGTCACGGCACTGACCTACGAGGGCTTCCGCGCCAACACCAGCCCGCTCGACCCCCGGGTGCTGGCGTTGCGCCCCGCGCCCGGACAGTCCCGCGCGGCCGGCGAGTTGCTCACCCTGCTGGCCGACGGCGAGTTGACCGACCCACGCAACGCCCGCCGCGTCCAGGACCCGGTCAGCCTGCGCTGCGCCGCGCAGGTGCACGGTGCCGGGTATGCGGCGCTGGACTTCGCGGATGCGGCGCTGGCACCGGAGTTGAACGGGTGCGGGGACAACCCGGTGGTGCTGATCGGTGCCGGGGGCGACCTGGAGGGGCCGCCCGGCGCCGGAGACGACCCTCAAGTGCCGGGCGGCACAGGCGAGATCCTCTCGTCCGGGAACTTCCACACCCCCGCCCTGGCCCTCGCCCTCGACACCCTCGCGCTGGCCCTGACCCAGACCGCCGCCGTGTCCGCCGAGCGGATGCGACGGCTGCTGGACCCGGCTGTCAGCGGGCTGCCCGCGAACCTCTCGCCGTACGGTCCGGAGCGTTCGGGGTTCGCGCCGCTGGTGAAGACGGCGCAGGCGCTCGTCGCCGAGACGCGGATGCTGTCCGTGCCGGTGTGCGTCGATCCCCGGCAGGGCGCGGACTCCGTGGAGGACGACTCGACCAACGCGGCGCTCGGCGCGCGGCGGTTGACGACGATGCTCACGCGGCTGCGCCAACTGCTCGCCGTGGAGGCGGTGGTGGCCGCGCAGGCGGTGGATCTGGCGGCGCCTGCCGCACTGGGGCGGGGGCCGGAGTTCCTGCACCGCGCGATCCGGAAGGTCGTGCCCACCCTGGACGACGACCGGCCGCACGGGGTGGACGTGGAGACGGTGAGCCGCGACATCCTGGGGTCCGACGACGTCCGCAGCACACTGAACGCCTTGGCGGGAGAAGCGACATGACCAACGTCGACGTACACCAGCATCTGTGGACCCCTTCGCTGGTGACGGCTCTGCGCGCCCGCCGCGAACCGCCGTACCTGGACGGCTGGACGCTGTTCCTGGACGGTGAGCCGCCCTTCGACATACCGCCCGCCGACCACGACATCGCCCGGCGCGCGGACATCGCCGCCGCCGACGGTCTCGGCCGGGTGCTCGTCTCGCTGTCCGCCCCGATCGGCGTGGAGTGGCTGCCCGAGGCCGAGGCGCGGCCCCTGCTCGACGCCTATCACGACGGCGCGGCGGCGCTGCCCGAGCCGTTCGGGGCGTGGGCCGCGGCCTGCGTCCGGGACATCGACGCGGACGCGACCGCCAAGGACCTCGACCGGGGCTTCGCCGGGCTCCAGCTCCCCGCCAACTCCCTTGCCGACGCGGCTGGTTACGCCCGCTGCGCCCCGCTCCTCGACCTGCTCGAAGAACGCGACCTGCCGCTCTTCGTCCACCCGGGGCCCGCGGTGGGCTCCTCGGCGGACCCCGCCTGGTGGCCCGCGCTGGTCCCGTACGTCCAGCAGATGCACGCCAGTTGGTACGCCTTCCGCGCCTCCGGCCGCCCCCGCCATCCACGCCTCCGCGTGTGCTTCGCCCTGCTGGCCGGACTCGCCCCACTCCACGGCGAACGGCTGGCGGCCCGTGGCGGACAGCAACAGGAGGGCGACCCGGGCGTGTTCGTCGAGACGTCGTCCTACGGCCCCACCGCCGTCGACGCGATCGTGCGCGCGCTGGGCGTGAACGCCGTGGTCCAGGGCTCGGACCGGCCCTACGCGGAGCCGCCCCGCCACCCGGGGTACGGGTTGGGCGGGGCGGCGGCCTACGCCTTTCGCATCGCCAATCCGCGACGGCTCCTCACCGGGGAAGGGTGACCGGACGGGTGCGGTTCTCTGGGTGACGGCCCGTCAATTCGCCGCGTTCATCAGGTCGAGCGCGCTCTGTTGCCGGGCCGCGTCGGTGGAGTCCAGCGGCCCGGCCCAGTGAAGGCCGTACGCGTCGAGGGAGTTCCGGTCGTTCGCGTACGCGCTGTCGGCCTGGCGTTTGATGTAGGCGGTGTAAGGGCGGTCGGACAGACGGGAGTTGAAGGCGCTCAGACCCCGGACGTACGCACCCTTGAAGGACGGCCCGTCCCCGCCACAGCCGCTCGTCTCGCACGGTTCCCGCAGGATTCCACCGGAGTTGAGGGCCGTCGACGTGGTCGAGGCGTCACCGATCTGGCGGCCTGTGGTGAGGAGAGCGGAGTCCCCGGTCGCCCGGTACAGCTCCGACAGGCCGCCGAGCAGCACGCCCTGGTTGTACGACCACGTCGTGTCGCCGTTGTTGCCGCAAGTCGCCAGGTTGATCCCGTCGTTGACCAGATGGGAGCCGTTGATCATGCCGGTGCCCTTGAACCACGACCACTCGGCGTTCGCTCGGCCGAGATACGTCGTGTCGCCCGCGATGCGGTTGTGCAGGGCGGCGTTCAGCTCCAGGTAGAGGGAGTTGGCGATGGCGTTCTTGTAGGTCTTGGCGGTGCTCCACCACACTCCGCCGCCACAGGTGTTGTCCCAGTACCGCGCCATGTAATCGGCGTCCGCGCGGGCCGTGTTGAGGTAGCGGCTGTCGCCGGTGAGGTCGTACGCGTCGACCCAGGCCAGCCCCCACCAGCCCGTGTCGTCGATGTAGTCGTTGGTGAAGTTGCCGCCCTGGGCGGAGAGGTTGCGGTCGTAGGTGTTGGCGATCGCGTACTTGTAGCTGCCCATTCCGGTGACGCGGGCGTTGTCGATGAGGGCGGTCAGGGCGTTGGCCGAGTTCCACCAGCCGGTGGTGTCGAAGAGGCCGGTACCCAGGTTGTAGGACTGCATCAGCGCGGTGGCGGCGGCGGTCGGGCGGCTGCCCGCGTTCCACGTCGTGCGGGCCCACGCCGTACAGGCGATCTCGGCCCGGTCCCCCGCCTTGCCGCAGGCTCGCAGGGCGCCCACGCCGAGGGCGTTCCAGTCGTCGACGTTGTACATCAGGGTGCGCCAACCGCCTTGCCCCGCGGGGACGGTGGTGTCGCCGAGCTTGCTGCCGGAGCTCCAGGTGCGGCCGCCGTCGAAGGAGCGGTCGAGCCAGACCTCGTCGCCGGGGCTGCCGTTGGTGATGGAGGCCCAGCCCATCGCGTCGGCGTCGTCGACGTGCAGGGCGATGCCGCGGGAGTAGATGCTCGTGCTCACCGGCTGGCGGTCACCCGGGGAGAGGGCCGGGTCGCGGGCGTCGCAGTACTTGTTGCAGATCGACGCCTGGGCGGCGGCGGTCGCGACGCCGGTGGACACCGGCATGAACAGGGCCAGGGCGGCGATCAGGCCGGTCCCAACTCTCCCGATACGTCGTGGTGTTGAGGTCATGCCGGCTCCATGAGTGTGGGGGGGGGATACGAGCGGTCAGCCCAGGCGCCACTGCTGGTTGGCACCGCCGTTGCAGCTCCAGAGTTCCAGCGCGATGCCGTTGACGTTGCCGGCGGCCTGGTCGCCCCCGGTGACATCGAGGCAGAGGCCCGACTGGGTGCCGGTGATCGTGCCGTTGGGGTTGAGGCTCCACTTCTGGTTGGCGCCGCCGTTGCAGCCGTAGAGCTGCACCTTGGTGCCGTTGCTGGTCTGGTTGTCGTAGGCGTCCAGGCACTGGGTGCCGCCGTAGAGCCGGAGTTCACCGGCGGCGGTGATGGTCACGGCCTGGTTGGTGCCGCCGCCGCAGTCCCAGATCTCGATCTTGGTGCCGGGGGTGGTCTCGCCGTTGTAGGCGTCGAGGCAGCGGTTGGAGGAGGCGCCGATCAGCGGGTGGGTGGTGCCGACGCTGGTGCCGCTGCCGACGGAGACCCGGTACATGACCGAGCCGTGGCCGGGGACGCTCGCCGAGATGGTGCCGCTGGTGCTGCTGACGACGTGCGACCAGAGGTTGTTGAGCTTGTACGACGATGCTGAGGGGAGGCCGGCCGCCGTCGCGGAGGTGGTGATGGTGGCGGCGGAGGAGTTCTCGTTGAAGAGGACCACCGAGACGTCACCGTTGGCGAGGGGCTTGGAAAGGACGTGCAGGCCGCCCGAGTTGGAGATCTCGGCGCCCTGCTTGCCGAGGGAGTCCTGGTCCACGGCGATGACGTCCTTGTTGCCGTAGAGGGAGAGGGTCGCGGCGGTGGCCTTGCGCAGGTCGGTGCCCGCGATCAGCGGTGCGGCCATCTCCGACCAGAGGCTGAAGTGGGAGCGGTCCTCGGTGAACGACATGCCGTTGCCGACCTCCAGCATGTCGGGGTCGTTCCAGGCGCCCGGCTTGGCGTACGCGGCGAGTTTGACGTTGGCCTTGTAAATGGACACCACGGTCGAGAAGTTGACGTTGATGTCGTCGGTCGTGCGCCAGCTGTTGCCGACGCCCGCGCCCCAGGTCCACACGTCGGCGAGGCCCCAGTTGCAGAGGCTGTAGACGATCGGGCGGCCGGTGTTGGCCAGCGCGTCGCGCATCGCCGTGTAGCGCTGCTGGTCGGGCACGTTCTGGTGGTTGCAGTTGTCGTACTTCAGGTAGTCGACGCCCCACGCGGCGAAGCTGTTGGCGTCGGTCTGCTCATGGCCGAGGCTGCCGGGGTAGCCCGCGCAGGTGGCGGTACCGGCGCTCTCGTAGATGCCGAGCTTGAGGCCCTTGCTGTGCACGTAGGCGGCGGTGCCGCTGATGCCGTTCGGGAACTTGACCGGATCCGGGACGAGTTGGCCGGCGGAGTTGCGGGCCGAGGTCATCCAGCAGTCGTCGATGTTGACGTACTGATACCCGGCGTCCTTCAGCCCGGAAGAGACGAGGTAGTCGGCGGTCTGCTCGACCAGTTGCTCGGTCACGTTGCAGCCGAAGGCGTTCCAGTCGTTCCAGCCCATCGGGGGCGTCCTGGCGAGCCCGTTGTCGAGGGCCTGTGCGGGCGGCGCGGCGCGCAGCACCAGCAGGGCCGGGACGAGGGCCAGCAGGAGCACCATCGTGAGGGTGGCGCTCAGACGTCTCTTGAGGCGTGACGGGACGGCCATGTCGATGTCTCCTGTTTCGCCGTGTGGGGCCGGACGAACTCACCTGTGGAAACGTAACCATCGTGAAGGTTCCAGCAGCGGAGCCTCATCGTCAATGGTCCGGACCAAAACGTCCCGGAGGTGAACTGCCCGTGTTGTCAGATGCGTTGACGACCTCATGAGTCGATGACAACGTTTCCATCGTCCGCATGCCCGCTGCCCGCATGCCCGCATGCCCGCTGCCCGCATGCCCGCGTCCTTGGACCTTGGAGGCCCCATGTCCGTGCGTCCTTCCCGCCGAGTGATGATCGGTTCCGGCCTGGCCGCAGCCCTGACGGCGGCGGCCGCCACACCCTCTTTCGCGGCCGAACGCCCAAGCGCCGCACGGGCGTTGTCCCGCGCCAAGACCGCGTACGCCACGCTGAGAAGACACTTCGACGCGACCGACGGCTCCGGGCTGGTCCGCGAACAGATTCCGGCGGCGGCCGGCGACAACCCGTACTCCTACGAATGGCCCTTCTCGCAGGTGCACATCGCCGCGCTCGATCTCACCGTCGTGGACCCGGAGTTCGAGCCGGAACTGACCCGACGCTCGGCGGCGCAGGAACACTTCTGGAACGCGAACGGCGGAACCACCAAGCTGCCCGGCTACGCCTCCTACCCGGTCGCGCCGTACGGCGCGGGCGGGGACATGTTCTACGACGACAACGAATGGGTCGGGCTGGCCAAGGTCCAACGGCATCTTCAGACCGGAGATGCCGCCGCGCTGGCCCGAGCGAAGGAGATCTTCGCCCTGGTCAAGTCCGGCTGGGACACCGACAGCAGCCATGCCGCACCCGGCGGGGTCTTCTGGACGCAGGCCGACTGGAGCCACGACCGCAACACCGTCTCGAACATGCCGGGCGCCCAACTCGCCCTGCGCCTGCACCAGATCACCGGCGAGGCCGAATACCTGGACTGGGCGAAACGCTTCTACGACTGGACGAACGCGCATCTCCAGAGTCCAACTGGCCTGTACTGGGACCACCTTGACCTGCAAGGGACCGTCGAGAAGACCGTCTGGTCCTACAACCAGGGCGTGCCGGTCGGCGTCGCCGTGCTGCTGTACGAGATCACCCGGGACCGCGCCTATCTGCGCCAGGCGGAGCGGGTTGCCGCCGCCGCGTACGCCTACTACCTCACCCAGGGGCGGCTGTTCACTCAGCCGGTGTTCTTCAACTCGATCTTCTTCAAGAACCTGCTGCTCCTGGAGTCGGTGACCGGAAAGGACACCTATCACCGGGCGATGGCCGACTACGCCGACCAGGTGTGGGACACGATGCGCGATCCCGCCACCGGCCTCGTGCACTTCGACTCGGCCGGCGGGACGCAGGCGATCCAGCAGGCGGCCCTCGTGCAGCTCTACGCCGTGCTCGCCTGGCCGCGTACCAAGTGGCGGACGCTGTACTGACGTTACGGGTGTCCGATCTCCCCCGTGCCGCGCGCGATCAGCTGCACCGGGAGGACGGTCCGGTGCGAGGGGCTGTCGTCGCCGTCGATGCGGTCCAGCAGGATGTGGGCGGCACGGCGGCCGAGTTCCTCGGTGTCGGAGGTGACGACGGTGACCGGGGTGGGGAGCATGTCGGCGAGCTTGAAGTCGTCGAACCCCACTACGGCTACGGAGACTTGGAGGTCACGGCAGGCCCGCAGCACGCCCTCGGTGAGGAAGCCCGTGGTGGAGAAGACCGCGGTGGGCGGGTTCGCGGAGGTGAGCAGGGCGCGGGTGGCGGCCTCGGCTTCCTCGGTGGTGCCGCGGCGCAGGGTGACGACCAGGTCGTTGTCGGGCTCGATGCCGCTGCGGCGCAACGCCTTGCGGTAGCCGCGCAGTCGTCGGCCGGTGCTGTAGTACGAGGGCGCGACGAGGATCGCGATACGGCGGTGGCCCTGGGCGACGAGGTGCTGGGTGGCCTTGTGTCCGCCGTCCTCGTTGTCGACGAGGACGACATCGGCCTCGGCGCCGGTGGCCGGCCGGTCGACGAAGACGATGGGCACGTGGTCGTGGCCGTTGATCTCGTTGAGGAAGGCGTGGTCGCCCTGGTCGGGGACGATGATGAGCCCGGCGACCCGGCGGCCGATCAGCTCGCCGACGGCCCGGCGCTCGACCTCGGGGTCCTCGTCGGCGGTGCTCAACAGGACTGCGTAGCCTGCCTCGTTGGCGACCTCGACGGCGGCCTTGGCGAGGGAGGCGTAGAACGGGTTGGTGAGGTCGCCGAGCAGCAGCCCGATGGTCATCGAGTTCTGGCCGGGGCGCAGCGAGCGGGCGATCTCGTTGCGCTGGTAACCGATCGCGGTGATCGCCGCGTTCACGCGCTCGGCTGTCTCCTCGCGGACCGTGCCGATGCCGTTGACGACGCGGGAGACGGTGACGACGGCGACTCCGGCCCGCTCCGCGACGTCGCGCATCGTGGGCCTGGTGTTCTGGCGGTGCGGGGGACGACTGCTCACGTGAGTTGAAGACCAACCTTCCATCGCGTACCAGGGGCCGGGACCGTCCTCAGGATACGTATCGGGTCCCGGCCCGCCGCTCGGCCCGGGACGCTAACTGTTGTTCTTGATCACATCGTTGATCTTGCCGGTCATCGTCTGGAGGTCGGAGAGCGGCTTCTTGCCGTTGAGGATGTCCGGCCAGTAGGCGGTGATCAAGTCGTTCGACTGGCTGGCCCATTGGGTGGTGAAGCGCACGCCGATGGTGGTCGGCGTGTTCAGTCCCGCCTTGACGGTGGCGGCGACGGTCGTCTGGCCGGCCTTGTCGAGAGCGCCGAAGTAGGCGCTCTGGGCGGAGAGATAGGCCGGTGCCGCGACCGGGGAGTCGGGCAGCACCTTGGTCCACACCGTGGAGTCGAGGTACTTGAGGACCTTGAAGGTGGCGTCGGCGTTCTGGGTGTACGACGGGGTGCAGATGCCCACGGCGTCGTACAGCGTGGCGGGCTTGGTCACCTGGGGCAGGGGCGCGAAGCCGTACTTGATCTTCGGCTTGTCGGTGAGGAAGCCGGCGGCCAGCCACTGGCCGCTCCACAGCATCGGGATCTGTCCGGCGGCGAACAGGCCCTGCTGGTTGCTGATGTCGTAGCCGGGCGGCGCGATGGCCCCGCTCTTGATGCCCGCCACGACCTTGCTGACGCCCTCGGTGTACGTCGTGTCGATGGTGGTCTTGGTGGGCTGGTGCACGTTGTCGGCGAAGGGCTTGCCACCGGCGGAAAGCGCGTACGTGCTGAGGGAGAAGGGGCCGTCCGTGGAGGTCAACGCGTCGGCGACCAGGCCGTACTTGGCGCCCTTGGCGTGCAGTTTGGCAGCCGCGTCGAACATCTGGTCCCAGGTCCAGCCGGCGGCGGGCACGGTGATTCCGGCGGCCTTGAAGGCGTCGATGTCGTACCAGATGCCGTAGGTGTTCAGCAGGGAGGGAACGCCGCCTATTTTGCCGTCGGCGGTCTTCCAGTTCTTCATGGTGGACGAGACGAAGCTGCTCGCGCCGAAGTCGCTGGAGCCGGAGAGCCGGGAGGCCCAGTCGGTGAGCAGGCCCTGGCTGGTGTACTGCTGCTCGGTGTCGTTGCCGCACCAGAACAGGTCGGGGAGCTTCTTGGCCTGGGTGAGGGCGGCGAGCTTGTCGCTGTAGTTGCCGTTCGGGGTGTCGATGCGCTTGACCGTGATGTTCGGGTCGTGGAAGCCGGTCAGGGCCTGGTCGATGGCCTTGTTGGTGGCGGCGGACTCCCAGGTCATGAGGGTGACCGTGGCCTTGCCGTCCGACTGCTTCCCGGACGAGCCGCCGCAGGCCGCCGCCGCGAGCAGTCCCCCCGCCGACAGCAACACTCCGGCGCAGCGGATCCATCGTTTCATCGTGGCCTCCTGATACCTGGCTGGCATACGGCTCGTAGGTGGGTCGGGGTCCAAATCGGCGCCGGTCAGCGCTGGTTGACGGTGCCCAGGGCGCTCAGGCCCTGGATGAAGTAGCGCTGGGCGACGAAGAACACGATCAGTGGCGGGAGCATGTAGAGCAGGTTGGTGGCCATGTAGAGGTTCCAGTCCGGGGTCTGTCCCGCGAACTGGGTGACGAAGGACGCCATGCCCACGCTCAGCGGCCACTTCTGGGACGAGTACAGGTAGATGAGCGGGTTGAGGTAGTCGTTCCAGGACATCTGGAAGGCCAGGATTGACATCGTTATCCAGGCGGGCTTCGTGATCGGCAGCATCACGCTGAAGAAGATGCGGACGTGTCCCGCGCCGTCGACCTTGGCCGCCTCGTCGATGGAGTGCGGGATCGACAGGAAGTACTGACGGGCCAGGAAGATGAAGAGCGGATTGCCGCCCAGGAAGGCCGGGACGATCAGCGGCAGCCAGGTGTCGTACCAGCCGATGTCCTTGAAGAGCTGGAACAGCGGGATGATGCCGACCACCGGGGGCAGCAGCATGCTGCCGACGAAGACGTAGAACCAGACCTTCCGGCCGGGGAAGCGCAGCCGGGCCAGGGCGTAGCCCGCCATCATCGAGGTCATCACCCCGCCGATCACCGAAAGACCGGTGATGACAAGGGAGTTGAGCAGCAGGCGCGGGAAGTGGATGACCTTCGGTCCGTCGATGAAGTTCTTGAAGTGGAACTCGTGGGGCAGCAGTTTCGGCGGGACCTCGAAGACCGCGGAGGGGCCCTTCAGCGCGACGGTGAGCATCCAGAGGATGGGCAGGATCATCACCGAGCTGATCAGCAGCGCGACGGCGTACCAGGATGCTGTGCGTACGGCTCTGCCGGGCGGCTTCGTCGCTGGGGCGGCCGGTGTCGGCGCGGTCGTCGGCGCCCTGGTGACGTCAGGAGACGTGGTCACTGTAGGTCCAAATCGACGAGAAGCGGGCGGTGGCGGCGATCACGACGACGATGACGAGGAAGAGCACCCACACCTGGGCGGAGGCGTAGCCGAACTGGGAGACCTGCCCGAGCCGGGGGAAGCCGTTGTCGTAGATCGACAGCATCAGGGTCCTGGTGCTGAACCCGGGACCGCCCTGATTGTCCGGCGAGAGGATCTTCGGCTGGTTGAACGCCTGAAGGGCGGTCACCATCTGGAGGACCACCTGAAGGATCATGATCGGGCTGATCAGCGGGAGGGTGATCCGGAAGAACACCGTGCGGGGGCCCGCGCCGTCGAGCCTGGCCGCCTCGTACAGCTCGGTGGGGACCGCCTGGAGCGCGGCGAGGAAGATGATCATCGTGGAGCCGACGCTCCACAGCATGACGATCACGATCGACGGCATCGCGGAGTCGTCCCCCGACAGCCACTCGCTGGTGGGCAGGTGGAGCCAGTTCAACACCTGGTTGGCCAGGCCGACTTGGGGGTTGAACACGAACTTCCAGAGCGTGATCGTGGCCACCACGGGCAGTACGACCGGCAGATAGCACAGGGTGCGCAGCAGGCCGACGCCCCGCATCCGCTGGTTGCAGAACACCGCCAGGGCCAGCCCGATGGCCAGCGACAGCGGCACGTACAGGACGACGAGCAGCAGCGTGGCGCGCACCGAAGGCCAGAAGGACGGGTCGGTCGTGAACATCCGGCGGAAGTTGTCGAGGCCGACGAACTTCGGGTCCGTCAGGCCGTTGTACGTCGTCAGCGCGAAATAGGCGGAGCGGAACAGGGGGTAGACGACGAACGCCGTGAAGCCGATGAGCGCCGGGGCCAGGAACACGTATGCGGCCAGGGTGTCCGAGGAGCGCTTGGGTGGTCGCCGCCAGGGTCGTCCTCGACGCCCCGGACTCCCCCGGCCGGGCGGCCGGTCGACGGGTGGTGCGGTGGTTCGCGTCTCTTGGTGCGGAGCGGCTGTCACACGCGCTCACCTTCTTCCTCCGAGGAGTTGACGATCACTCGGATCACGCGGACCCGACCGTCTGGTGGTCGTCGGCCCGCTCAAGGTAACGTTTCCATTCCCTGGCGATCACACGGTGGCCCACGCCACATGAGCGAGTCAAGAGGCGCGATGGTAACGTTTCCCGGATCAACATCCGGAACAGTGTGGGCAGTTCCGGAGTCGCTGAGCACGCTCGGGCGGCGGCTGGCCGGCGAGCTGCGGGGTGGTCCGGCGACGGGGATCGTCGAGCGGTGTCTGACCAATACGTGGGCGACGGCGATGAGTTGGGGTGCTTCGTCGGGTGGGGTGCCGGACGAGCTGTCAGCCGGCAAGTCGGCCGGGGCGTCGGGCGCGTTCTCGGAAGTCTTCGTCAGGACCGGTGATATTCCGGCGATGTGGCTGCGGGACAGTACGGCGCAGGTCCGTCCCTACCTCGCCGTGGCCACGGACCCGGAGGTCGGTGACGTCCTGGCCGCCGTCTCGCGCCGCCAGATCCGCTGCGTTCTGCTGGACCCGTACGCCAACGCCTTCAACGACGGCCCCACCGGCGCGCACGGCGAACCCGGGGATCGGCCCGCGCCGGGCGACTGGGTGTGGGAGCGCAAGTACGAACTCGACTCCCTCTGCGCGCCGTTGCAGCTCGCGTACGCGATCCGGCGGGCGACGGGCCGCGAGGACCATCTCGACGAGGCGTTCCACCGTGCGGCCTGGGTGATCGTCCGGCTGTGGCGGGCGGAGCAGTCCCACGCTCACTCGCCCTACCGGTTCGTCCGGCCGTCCGGCCCCTTCGCCGGGGACAGCCTGCCGCTCAACGGCCGTGGTGCGGAGGTCGGTTGGACCGGGATGACGTGGTCGGGCTTCCGGCCGAGCGACGACGCCTGCGCCCACGGCTATCTGGTCCCGGCCAACGCGCTGGCGTCGGCGAGCCTGCACGGACTCGCCGAACTGGCGGCCGCGGTCCTGGACGACACCGAACTCGCCCATGAGTGCTGGCGGTTGGCCGATGAGATCGACGCCGGGATCCTGACGCACGCGGTGACCGAGGTCGATGGCGAGTCCGTCCTCGCCTACGAGGTCGACGGCCTCGGCGCGGCGCTGCTCTGCGACGACGCCAACCTCCCGAGTCTGCTGAGCCTTCCGCTGAGCGGTTGGTGCGCGCCCGAGGATCCGCTGTACCGGGCCACCCGGCGCTTCGCGCTCTCCGGGGCGAACCCTTCCTATTTCAGCGGGAGTTACGCGTCCGGGATCGGCAGTACGCACACGCCGGACCGCCACATCTGGCCGCTCGCGATCGCCACCGCCGGCCTGACGGGCGACGCGGACGAAGCGGCCCGGGCCCTGGAGACCCTGGCCGCCACCACCGCCGGTACCGGTCTCATGCACGAGAGTTTCCATGTCGACGCGCCGGGCCGGTTCACCCGGGACTGGTTCGGCTGGGCGAACGCGATGTTCTGCGAGCTTGCCCTGGAGGTGTGTGGGGGTGGGGTGCGGCATCTGTTTCCGGTACATCCGCGGGCGTTGCCTGGTGGGTCGGGGG
>NZ_JBLTJC010000140.1:0-24536 GCF_048158785.1 Streptomyces colwelliae
CTTCCGGGGGTTGGGGCGTCTGTCGAAGCAGTGGTTCTTGGGGACACCGAGGTCCGGCTCACTGTGCGGTCCACGGTGGGGTCGGCCGCCTGTCCGGGATGTGGATGGAGATCCTCGCGTGTGCACTCAGCAGGCGGTAGAAGGAGTCGGTCTCCAGGTCGCGGGCGGTCAGTCCGGGGACCAGCGCGTGCGGCACGTGCAGGGTCTCCACGCACATCGGGTCGCCGTCCACCGTGCGCAGCCGGATGATCCGCAGGATCTGCTCGCTGGGCGCGATGCCCAGCCGGCGGCCGATCCGGGGGCCCGCGGCGACGGTCTTGAAGTCCAGGGTGCGGCTGGCCCAGGTGCCGTCCACACCGCCGACGCCGAGGCCCCGCGCCTGCCCGGGGGCGGCGCCGCTGAGGTGCTGGGCGACCTTGGCGCGGGCGACGAAGACACCGCGCCCGTGCTCCCGCACCAGCAGACCGTCACGGACGAAGTCGTCGACCACCGCGCGCAGGGTGGGGCGGGAGACCCCGAGTTCCTCGCACAACTGCCGTTCGCCCGGGAGGGGGCGGCCGGGCCCGGTCTCCTCGACCAGGTCGAGGAGGTGGGTGCGGATGCGTTCCCGCTTCTCCCAACGGCTCTCACCGCTGACCATTCCTACCAACTTTCCATACCGATGGTCATTTTTCTTCGGGAAAGCTTGCTTGACACTGCCCAAATGGTGCCCCAACATGTGCCCACTGGTCAATAAGTGGTAAGCGAATTCGCCGGAGGTTCCATGTCCGAGTCCCGTGGCGGACCCGTCACCCGTACCACCCGCACCCCCCGCCGCGCCGCCCGCCGTACCGTCGCCGCGTCGCTGCTCGCGGTCACGGCACTGCTGGCCGCAGCATGCACCACCGGCGGCACCACGTCGAAGGCGGACACCGGCGCCGACGACACCACCCCGGTCACCATCACCTTCTGGCACGGTCTCAGCTCCCCGCACGAGATCGCCTCGGTCGACGCCGTGCTGGCCAAGTTCCACAAGAAGTACCCGTACATCACCGTCAAGGCCGTCGCCGCCCAGACCGACGACAAGGTCAACCAGGCCATCCGCGGCGGCACCGCCCCCGACGTGGCCTCCTCGTTCAACGCCGCGAACGTCGGCGGCTGGTGTTCCAGCGGTGCCTTCCAGGACCTCACCCCGGACATCGAGGCCGACCACGTGGACCTGAGCCAGATCCCGAAGGCCGTCCAGTCGTACACCGCCTTCGACGGCAAGCGCTGCACCATGCCGTGGCTCGCCGACACCTTCGGCCTGTACTACAACAAGAAGCTGTTCGCGAAGGCCGGGATAACGTCCCCGCCCAAGACCATGTCCGAACTGGCGGCGGACGCCAAGAAGTTGACCACCTTCAACGCGGACGGCTCGATCAAGACGGCTGGGTTCATGCCCTACCTCGGTGCCTACGAGATGCTCACCGAGCACCTGGTCCCCAGCTGGGGCGGCAAGTGGCTCACCGCCGACGGCCAGTCCAACGTCGGCGCCGACCCCGCCTTCGCCCAGGCACTGAACTGGCAGAAGAGCCTCGTCGACTGGTTCGGCGCGAAGAAGCTCGTCACCTTCAAGGCGGGCATGGGCGACGAGTTCTCCGCCCAGAACGCCTTCGAGACCGGCAAGTTGGCCATGATGGTCGACGGCGAGTGGCGCAACGCGTTCATCAAGAACGACAAGGCCGACATCGACTACGGCACCGCTGCGGTACCGGCCGCCGACGGCAAGTCCGAGCTGTACGGCGCCGGTTACGTCGGCGGCAACGTCATCGGCATGCCACGCGGCGCCAAACACCCGGGCGCGGCCTGGAAGTTGATCAAATTCCTCACCACCGACACCGACGCGCTGACCACGCTGGCCGACGCGATCGGCAACGTCCCCACCACCAAGGCGGCGCTCGACTCGCCCTCGCTCGGCCTCTCCAAGGACCCCAACTTCGCGCCGTTCCTGGAGGTCTACAAGAACCCGCTCACCACCACCACTCCGGCCAGCGGCGACGGCGGCGCCTACCTCACCAACTTCGGTCACTTCGTGGAGAAGTGGCAGAGCGGCGGCGTACCCGACCTGAAGGCGGGCCTGGCCGCCGTCGACAAGCAGAACAACGCCGCGCTCAAGCTGGGGCAGTGAGCGGCATGGCCACCCAACTCCAGCTCGCTCCAGCACCGTTGAGGGCACGCATCCGCCGCAACCGGCTGCGCGTCCTGCTGTTCCTCGCCCCCGGCCTGGTCGGCTTCACCGTCTTCCTCATCTACCCCCTGGTGATGACGGTCTGGCTGTCCTTCACCAACTCGAACATGATCTCCCAGGCCCAGTTCGTGGGGCTGCGCAACTACCGCTACCTGCTCGACGGCGACCCGCTGATCTGGCACGCCGTCCGCAACACCGCCTGGCTCGTGGTGATCATGGTTCCGGCGCAGGTGCTCTTCGCCCTCGGCGTGGCCATGGTCACGGCCCGGCTGAAAGCCGGGGCGAGCCTGTTCCGCACCCTGTTCTACCTGCCCGCGTTGGCCCCGCCGGTCGCCGCGACCGTCGCCTTCGTCTGCATGTTCAACCCCAACTCCGGCCCGGTGAACCGGATCCTGGGCCTGCTCGGCATCCACGGCCCGCTCTGGTTCAACTCGCCGGACTGGTCCAAACCGGCCCTCACCCTGCTCGCCCTGTGGGGCAGCGGCACGATGATGGTCATCTTCCTGGCGGCACTCCTCGAAGTACCCGCAGAACTGTACGAGGCCGCCGAACTGGACGGCGCCGGCCCCTGGCACCGCTTCCGCTACGTCACCCTGCCGACGATCTCCCCGGTCGTGCTGTTCGCGACCGTCACCGGCGTCATCGCCGGACTCCAGTACTTCACCCAGGCGATGGTCGCCTCGCAGGTCGCCAACGGCAACATCCAGGCCGCGCCCGGCTATCCGGACGGCTCCACCCTCACCTTCCCCCAACAGCTCTACATCGCCGGCTTCAACCAGTTCCACGCGGGCTATGCCTGCGCGCTGGCCGTGGTGCTCTTCGTGGTGGCGATGGCCTTCACCGTCGTCCTGCTCCGCCGCGCCTCCGGCTTCGACATCGAGGAGTCACCGCGATGACGTACGACGCCGAGATCCTCCCCACCGAGGGGCCGCCACGATGACGTATCGCTTCGCCCATCGGCAAGTCGCCACGACGGCGCAGGACTTGACCCCCGGGGAGCCGCCACGATGACGACGACCTACGCCCCGGCACCCGCCCGGCAGAGCCGCGCCGCCTCGCCCCACCGTGCCGCGCGCAGCCGGGCCGGCCGCCGCAGGACCCTGGTCTGGATCGCCGAACACGCCATCGCCGTCGGCCTGGCCTGCGCCTTCATCGGCCCGATCGTGTTCATCTTCCTGACCTCGGTCATGACCGACGGCCAGTCCCTCACCACCAGCCTGTGGCCCCACCACTGGCAGTGGACCAACTACCGCACGGTGTTCAGCACCGCGCCGATCGGCACCTGGCTCCTCAACACGGTGATCTACGCCGTCGCCGCCACCGCGACCACCCTGCTGTCCAGCGTCCCGATCGCGTACGCGCTGGCCCGGTTCCGCTTCAAGGGCCGCAACACGGCGTTCCTCTGCGTCATCACCATGATGATGCTGCCGCCCCAAGTCCTCGTCATCCCCATGTACTTGATGTGGGCGCGGCTCCATCTCACGGGCACCATCTGGCCGTTGGTGTTCCCGTCCCTCTTCGGTGACGCCTTCTCGGTGTTCCTGCTGCGCCAGTTCCTGCTCACCGTCCCCGAGGACTACCTCAACGCGGCCCGCGTCGACGGCTGCGGCGAACTCCGGGTCCTCACCCGGGTGGTGCTGCCGATGATGCGCCCGGCGCTCGTCGCGGTCGGCCTCTTCTCCTTCTTCAACGCCTGGAACGACTACTACGGCCCGCTCATCTACACCGGCGAGACGCCCGCCCACTGGACCCTGGCCCTGGGCCTGGCGACCTTCAAGACCTCCCACGCGGTGCAGTGGAACCTCACCATGGCGGCGACCCTCATCGCGATGGCGCCGGTGATCATCGTCTTCTTCTTCGCGCAAAAGGCCTTCATCGAGGGCGTCACACTGACAGGAGTCAAAGGTTGAAGATCACCGTTGTCGGCGGCGGATCCACGTACACCCCCGAACTCATCGACGGATTCGCCCGGTTGGGACTGCCCGTCACCGAGATCGCCCTGGTCGACCCCGACCCGGAGCGGCTCGCGGTCATCGCGCCGTTCGCGCGCCGCATCCTGGCCCGCCAGGGCAGCCCCGCGAAAATCACCACCACCGCCGACCCGGACGCGGGCATCGACGGCACCGACGCCGTCCTCTTCCAGCTCCGCATCGGCGGCCAGGCCGCCCGGCACGTCGACGAGACCTTCCCGCACGAGTGCGGCTGCATCGGTCAAGAGACCACCGGCGCCGGGGGGTTGGCCAAGGCGCTGCGTACCGTCCCCGTCGTCCTCGACCTCGCCGAACGGGTCGCCAAGCGCGCCCCGAACGCCTGGATCGTCGACTTCACCAACCCCGTCGGCATCGTCACCCGCGCCCTACTGGGCGCCGGACACAAGGCAGTTGGCCTCTGCAATGTCGCCATCGGCTTCCAACGCACCTTCGCCGACTGGCTCGGCGTCGACCACGAGCGCGTCACCCTCGACCACGTCGGCCTCAACCACCTCACCTGGGAACGGGCGGTGCGGCTCGACGGCGTGGACGTCCTCCCGCGCATCTTCGACGAACACGGCCAGGCCCTCGCCGACCGGCTGCGCATGCCGCTGGGCGTGGTCCGCCGCCTGGGCGTGGTCCCGTCGTACTACCTGCGCTACTACTACGCCCACGACGAGGTCCTGCGCGAGCAGCTGAGCGAACCCTCCCGAGCCCAGCAAGTGGCGGAGATGGAGGGCGACTTGCTCAAGATGTACGCCGACCCGGCTCTGACGGAGAAGCCCGCCCTGCTGGACAGGCGCGGCGGCGCCTACTACTCCGAGGCGGCCGTCCAGCTGGTGCACGGCCTGACCGCCGACACCGGTGACGTCCGCGTGGCCAACGTCCGCAACAACGGCACCCTGCCCTTCCTCCCCGACGACGCCGTCATCGAGGTCCCGTCCCGCATCGACGCCCAGGGCGCGACGCCCTTGCCCGTCACGGCCGTAGAGCCGCTCTTCGCCGGACTGATCGCGCATGTGACGGCCTATGAGGAACTCGCCCTGGAAGCAGCCCTGCACGGCGGGATCGACCGGGTCGCGACGGCGTTGCTGGCGCATCCGCTCGTCGGGCAGGTCAAGGTCGCCGAGGAGTTGGCGGCGAAGCTCGTCGCCGCCAACCGCGAACACCTGTGGTGGGCCTGATGAACACAGGTCTGTTGCTCGCCGTCGACGGAGGCAACTCCAAGACGGACGTCGCCGTGTTGAGGACGGACGGCACGATCCTGGGCCGCGCGCGGGGCAGCGGCTTCCGCCCGCAGGCGGTCGGCGTCGACGCGGCGATGGACGTACTCGCCGCCTTGCGCGCCGAGGCGATGGCGTCGGCCGGAGTCGCGGCCGACGTCGAGGTGGACGGCATCACGGCCTTCCTCGCCGGGGCCGATCTGCCGTACGAGATCAAGGCGTTGCGCGAGGCCGTCGGCGCCCGCCGCTGGGCGGTCACGCAGCGCGTCGACAACGACTCCTACGCCGTCCTGCGCGCCGGCGCCAGCCGCCCCTGGGGTGTCGGCGTGGTCTGCGGCACCGGGATCAACTGCGTCGGTGTGGCCCCCGACGGCCGTACCACCGGCTTCGCCGCGCTGGGCCGGATCTCGGGGGACTGGGGCGGCGGCATCGACGTAGGGACGTCGGCGCTGTGGCACGCGGCGCGGGCGGAGGACGGCCGCGGCCCGCGAACTGCCCTTCGTGCGGCGGTGATCGACCACTTCGGTCTCGCGACGGTCGCCGACGTCACCGCAGCCCTGCACAACGGCGAGGTGTCCGCACTCCGCCTCAGCGAACTCTGCCCGGCGGTGTTCGCGGCCCGCGACGAGGGCGACGAGATCGCGGCCGGGCTGGTCGAACGCCTCGCGGCCGAGATCGCGAGAATGGCGGTCACGGTCCTGTGCCGCCTCCAGCTCGCCGTCTCCCCGGACCCCGAAGTCGTCCTGGGCGGAAGCGTGTTGGCCGCCGGCCACAAGGCACTCCTGGACGACGTCGAACGCAGGCTCACCGAGGCGGTGCCGGGGGTCCGGCCGGTGGTGTGCGCGGATCCGCCGTTGCTCGGGGCGGCCTTGGCCGCTCTCGACTTGCATCCGGGCGCGGACGGAGGGGCCGAGGCCCGGTTGCGTGCGGGGTTCCGGGGGAGTGGCGGGTCGTGATCCGGTACGACCGCCCGCACTCGTGCGCTCGGTCGGTCAGGCCCGCAGGTAGGTGAGGACGGCCAGGACCCTGCGGTGGGTGCCGGCCGTCGGGGGCAGGTCCAGCTTGGTGAGGATGTTGCCGATGTGCTTGCCGATCGCGGCCTCGGACACCACCAGTTCGGCGGCGATCGCGCCGTTGGACCTGCCCTCGGCGATCAGTGCCAGCACCTCGCGCTCGCGCGGGGTGAGCTGTTCCAGCGGATCGCGGCGGCGGCGCAGCAACTGGCGGACTACCTCGGGGTCGACCACCGTTCCGCCGTCCGCCACCCGGTGCAGGGCCTCCATGAACTCCTCGATCTGGCCGACCCGGTCCTTGAGGAGATAGCCGACGCCCGATCCGTCGCCGGAGTCCAACAGCTCGGCGGCGTACGTCCGTTGCACGTACTGACTGAGGACCAGGACCGGGAGTGCGGGGCGCTGCTCGCGCAGCCGTACCGCCGCGTGCAGGCCCTCGTCCTGGAAAGCGGGCGGCATGCGGACGTCCGTCACGACGATGTCGGGGGCGTGCTCCTCGACCGCGGCGATCAGTGCCGGCGCGTCCCCGACGGCCGACACCACCTCGTGGTCGTAGCGGCCGAGCAGGCCGATGAGCCCCTCGCGCAGCAGCACGCTGTCCTCGGCCAGCACTACGCGGAGCGGTCGGCCGCCTCGGTCAACTCGCAAGGGAACTCCACGTGCAACAGCGTCGGTCCACCCGGCGGACTGGTCAGGGCAAGTCTGCCATCCAGGACCGACACCCGGTCCGCGAGACCGGTGAGGCCGCTGCCCTTCGAGGCGTCCGCGCCACCCCGGCCGTCGTCGCGCACCTCCAGGAACAGGCGTCCGTCGCGGTGGCCGCCGCTGACCCGCGCGCGGTCGGCCCCGCTGTGTCTGGCGACGTTGGCCAGCGCCTCGCAGACCACGAAGTACGCGGCGGACTCGACCGCCGGGGTCGGCCGGCCCGGCAGTTCGAGGTCGACGTCGACGGGGACCACACAGCGGTCGGCGGCGTCGCCGACCGCGGCCAGCAGGCCGTAGTCCGTGAGGATCTTGGGGTGGATGCCGTGGATGAGTTCGCGCAGCTCCGCCAGCGCCTCGCCCGCCTCCTGGTGGGCGGTGGTCAGCCGCTCGGCGAGCGGGCCGGGCGGGGCGTCCAGGCGGGCCAGCCCGAGGGCCATCGTCAGTGCCACCAGGCGCTGTTGGGCGCCGTCGTGCAGATCGCGCTCGATACGGCGCCGCTCGGCCTCGAAGGCGTCGACCAACCGGACACGGGAGCGGGCCAGTTCGACCACCCTGGCGCCCAACTCGCCCTCGCGGGAGGCGATCAGCAGCCGGGTCAGCCCGGCGCGGGCGCCCGCCGCGATGCCGAGCACGTAGGCGCACAGGCCCAGCAGGAGCAGGCCCAGCACGGCGACGCCGAACGCGGTCGGCCAGGTGGTGACCGTCCACTGCTTGAGCACCTTCGCCTCGTGGCCGTCGCCGACCGTGGCCATCAGCATCGGGGCGGCGACCATGGACAGCGGGACGAGCAGGGCGACCGTGACCACCAGGGCGTCGACCGGCCACAACAGCCCAGCGAACAGCAGCGCGTACCCGAGCTCCCGCCAGGTCGCCTGTTCGCGCAGCCGGGTGGTCAGCCAGGCCCACAGCCCCGGCGCGGCCGGCACCCGGTGCCGGCCGGACACCGGGTCGCGGTCGACCAGACGCAGCCTGGACCGTTCCAACAGGGCCACCGGGATCCCGCCGAGGGCGACCACGACGAGCAGCGGCAGCCCCACCAGGACGACGGCGAGCGCACCGCACACCGCCGCCGCCGTCACGATCCCCACCAGGACGGCGGCTCCGGTCACCGCGCCGGTCAGGAGATACGCGGCGGAGCGCCAGGGCCAGGACGACAACAGGAAACCCGGCCGGGACATGGCCTGCCACACATTCCGAGGGTGCATGCGCATGACCGTAGGCGGCCGGGTTGGTCGGGTGCCATCGGCCCAGGGTCCGTATCGGAGGTAGGCCTGGCCCTACCTCAGGTCTCGTCCGGGCCGTAGTGCGTCACGAGGGACTTGTGCGGTTTCGTTACGGCACCGACGAACCGAGGAGCAGGTACTGGTGGGGGAACACATGAGCAGTGGAACGGTCCAACTGCGCGCGGTGACAAGACGGTTCAGCCTGGGCGCCACGTCCGTCACCGCCCTGGACCAGGTGTCGCTCACCTTCCCGAAGGCGACGTTCACCGCCGTGATGGGGCCGTCCGGCTCCGGCAAGTCGACCCTGCTGCAGTGCGCGGCGGGGTTGGACCGGTCCACGTCGGGTTCGGTCACCCTCGGCGGGACCGAGCTGACCGGGCTGAGCGAGACCGAGCTGACCCTGCTGCGTCGCGAACGCATCGGCTTCGTGTTCCAGGCGTTCAACCTGCTGCCCTCGCTCACCGCCGAACAGAACGTGGCCCTGCCGCTGCGGCTGGCCGGCCGTCGCCCCCCGAAAGCCCGGGTCCGCGAGGTGCTGGAACAGGTCGGACTCGGCGACCGGGCCCGGCACCGGCCGACGGAGTTGTCCGGCGGCCAGCAGCAGCGCGTCGCCCTGGCACGCGCCCTGATCACCCGCCCCGAAGTGCTCTTCGGCGACGAACCGACCGGTGCGCTCGACTCGCGGACGGGCCGCGAGGTGCTCGGCCTGCTGCGCGCCATGGTGGACCGCGAGGGCCGGACGGTCGTCATGGTCACGCACGACCCGGTCGCCGCCTCCCACGCCGACCGTGCCGTCTTCCTCGTCGACGGCCGCGTCAACGGCGAGCTGATCGGCGCCGGCGCCGAGGACATCGCCGCGCGCATGACCAAGCTGGAGGCCGCACCGTGCTGAGCACCGCCCTGCGCACCCTGCGCACCCGCTGGGTCACCTTCGTCGGCAGCTTCGTCGCCCTCTCCCTCGGCGTGGCGCTGATCGCCGTCATGGGGCTGGCCCTGGCGTCCTCGCTGCACGCACCCGACCGCAAGCCCGAGCGGTTCGCAGCGGCACCGGTCGTCGTCAAGGGCAAGGACACGCTGCGGGTGCGCACCTCGACCGGCGTCCGTACCCGGAAGCTCGCACGGCCACGTGCCGTACCCGCCGACGTGATCGCGAAGCTGAAGCAACTCGGGACCGTGGTCGTGGACCGGTCCATCGCCGTACAGGCCCGGGGCGGCCCCGGCGATCTCGTGGGCCACCCCTGGTCCACCGCCGCCTTCGCGCCCTACCGGCTCGACGCGGGACGAGCGCCGAAGGCCGCGGACGAGGTCGTCGTCAGCGGCGACCGGTTCCGTCCGGGCACCCGGCTGCGGACCGACGGCGGCACCGTGCGGGTCGTCGGCACCGTGGCCGGACTCGGCTTCGAGAACGCCGTCTTCTACACCGACGCGCGCGCCGCGCAGTTGGCACCCCACAGCGTCCAACTCGTCGTCGACGCAGGACCGGTGGCCGTACGCACGGCGGTGCGCGGCAGCGACGGCGTCCAGGTCCTGACCGGCGACGCACGCCGGTACGCCGACGCCGATCCCGACCGGGACAGCGAGGCCCTCACCGCGATGAACGCCATGTACGGCACGGCAGGCGGTGTCACGGGATTCGTGTCGGTGTTCGTGGTGGCGTCGACCTTCGCGTTCACGGTCGCCCAACGCCGCCGCGAGTTCGGGCTGTTGCGCACGGCCGGCGCGACACCGGGACAGATCCGCCGCACGGTCGTCTCCGAGGCCCTCCTGATCGGCGTGCTCGCCTCGGCGGCAGGCTGCGTACTCGGCTCCTACGGCGCGCCGAAGCTCGCCGAGTGGACGGTCGACGAGGGCCTCGCGCCCCGCTGGTTCACCATCGGCGACTCCACCTGGCCCTACCAACTGGCGTTCTGGACAGGCCTGTTCGTCGCGCTGGCCGGAGTGCTGGCCGCGTCCTGGCGGGCGGGGCGCACCAGGCCCACCGAGGCGCTGCGCGACGCGTCCGTGGACACCCGCACGCTGACGCGGGGCCGCCGGCTGGCCGGCTCGGCGCTGCTGCTGACCGCCCTGGTGACGCTGGTCCTGGCCCTGGTGAACGAGCCGAGCGGCCTGCTGCATCGCAAGACCTACGTGAGCCGCCCGATGCTGTTGATCACCGCGGTGGCGCTGCTCGCGCCGGTGCTGGTACCCGCGCTGACCCGGCTGATCGCCTGGCTGCCAGCCCAACTGCCTGGCGCCACAGGCATGTTGGTGCGGGAGAACGCCGCCGCCGGGGTCCGGCGCACCGCCGCCGTCGCGGCGCCCGTGCTGGTCACGGTCGCGCTGGCGGGATCGCTGCTGGGCACCACCGCCACCCTCAATGAGGCGAAGGCCACCGAGGTCCGCACGCGGACGGCCGCCGATTTCGTAGTCACCTCCGCGGGTGACGCGGGTGACGTGGGCGACGCGGGTTTCGACGACGCGACGCTGAGGAAACTGCACGCCGTCCCCGACGCCGAGGTCTCGGCGACCTCGGCGAGTGCCGTGTACGTCCTGGAGGACGGGGTGGCGCTCGTCCGGTCCGAGGCCCGCGCCGCCGACCCCCGCCCGCTCGCCGGCACCACCCGGCTGCCGCTCGTCGCCGGGAAGACGAGCGACCTGGACGACGACTCGATCATCGTCAACGAGGAGTGGGAGCAGCACACCGTGGGCGAGCGGGTGGACGTTTGGCTCGGCGACGGCAGGAAGAAATCCCTGCGGATCGCCGCCGTCATGACGATCGGCACCGGCGACAACGGCGTCTACGTCACACCGCGCAACGCCCCGGACGCGCCCGTCGACCGGGCCGACGTACGCCTCGCGCACGGCGCCGACGCGACCGCCGTAGCCGCAGAACTGCGCGACGCGGTACGGGAGTCGGGCGCGACGGTGTTCACCACCGGGCAGTGGGTGCGGTCGACGTACCCCGAGACCAACCGCACGACCCGGGCGGGCTTCCTGCTGGTCCTGGGCATCGCCCTGCTGTACACCGGCATCTCGCTGGCCAACACCATGGTCATGGCGACCTCCGACCGGGTCCGCGAACTGGCCTTACTGCGACTGGCCGGGGCCACCAGGTGGCAGGTGCTGCGCCTGGTGGCCGCCGAGGCGCTGGCGGTCGTCGTGGTCGGCGGTGTGCTGGGGGCGCTGGTCGCCGCGCTCAACCTGGCAGGAATGTGGGGCGCGTTGGGCCTGCTCTCGGTGTGGACGCCGGTCGAGATCCCCTGGGCGACACTCGGTTGGACCGTGGCCGCCTGCGCGGTACTCGCCGTGCTCTCGGCGGTCGCCCCGGCCGCCCTCTCCCTGCGCCGTAGGGCGGTGGACCTGGCGGGCACACCGGACTGACCTTCCTGAACGAGCACCGCGCGCGGCCCGAGCCGTATCGCACAGTTCCGTGCGGGTGACGCTCATCGGCTGCTCCTCGGGTGGGCGCGTGGTGTCGCACGGCGGAGCCTGGTCGCGTCCGAGGAACGCGACCAGGCTGCCCTTCACTTAGGTGTCGGATAGGTGTCGGACACCCACCTCGCCGCTCAGCCCGCGGCAGCCGTGAGCGCTCCGAGCGCGCTGGCCTGGGTACGCCAGTCGGTCTGGTTCGGGCTCGTGCCCGCCCAGCGTTCACCGAGGGCGTTGAGGGAGGTCCGGTCCTGCGCCCACAGGGTGTCGGCCTGTCTCTGGATGTAGGCCCGATAGGTGCTGGATCCGGTCGCCTTCGCGAGGTCGGCGAAGTTCCACATGAAGATGCCCTTGAACTGCTTCTGGTTGTCGTCGCAGGACGCCGAGCCGACATCGCAGGACTCGGTGAGCACCCCGCCGACCGTCAGCTGCGAACTGCTCATCGCGGCATCCGCCAGAGTCCGCGCCGTGGTCAGCATCGAACTGTCGCCGGTCGTCTTCCACAGTTCCGTGAAGGCGCCGATGGCCAGGCCCTGGTTGTAACTCCACACGGTGGAACCGTTGTTGGCGCAGGACGAGGAGAGCCCGTCGTTGACCAGCCCCGAGGAGTTGATCATCCCGCTGGCCTTGTACCAGGCGGCCGAGGTCTTCGCCCGCTGGAGCCACACAGTGTCACCGGCGATGCGTTGGTGCAGTGCGGTGGTCAGCCACAGGTACTGCCCGTTCGTCACCGCGTTCTTGTAGGTCCGCTCACGGTCCCACCACACGCCACCGCCGCAGGTGCTGGTGTCCCAGTACTGCTGGACGTAATTGGCAATGGTGACAGCCTCGTTGAGATAGCGCGCGTCGTGCGTGTAGTCGTACGCGTCGATCCACGCGATCGCCCACCACCCGGAGTCGTCGATCGACCGGCTGATGAAGTCGCCCTCGATCGCGTCCGAACTGCGCGTCCCAGCAGGGAAGACGCCCTTGTTCTGGTCGAAGGTGCGGGCGATGACCCAGTCGTAGTCGTGCGTGCCGGTCGTCTTCGCGAAGTCGATGACGGAGGTGAGGGTGGCCGCCGAGTTCCACCAACTGCTGGGCCACCAGCCGTTGTAGGGGTCGTACGACGTCATCAGCGCGTCCGCCGCGGCACGAGCCCTGGTCGGTACGGGCCGGTACCACGCGGTGCAGCTGCCCTCGTTGTGGCTCGCCTCCCGGCCGCACGCGCGGACCGCCCCGCCGTAGAGGAGACCGCGCGGATCGCGGGTCGCGTACATCGCGGTGCGGGTCGTGGTCGCTCCGGACGGGGTGCTCGTACGGCCGAGGGAGGAGCCGTCCGGCCAGGTCGAGCCACCGTCCCAGGAACGGTCCAGCCAGATCTCGTCACCGGCGCCACCGGTGTCGATACCCGCCCAGGCCATCGCGTTCTTCTGGTCCACGTGCAGCCGAATTGTCCGACCGTAGAGGGTGGTTGAGGGGATCGGCTGGTCGTCGCCCGCCGCCTGGCCCGCGCTCGTGCCGTCGCAGACGGTGTCGCAGACCGTGGGGTAGACCCAGTTCGTGCAGCCCACGCCGGCCGCGTCGCCGCAGGCGCGGACGAGGCCGCGCTTGTGGTTGCGCGGATCGGTGATGTTGTACATCAGCGTCCTGGTGCCGGTCCAGGTGCTCGGGATGCTCGCCTTGCCGAGCAGGCCGTCCCAGGTGGCGCCGCCGTCCCAGGACCGGTCCAACCACACCGCGTCGCCGGCCGTGCCGTTGTCGATGCTCGCCCACGCCATGTTGTCCGCGTCGGACACATGGAGCTGGACGCGCCGTCCGTTGAGTGTCTTGTCCGGTACTGGAAACGTTTCCTGTTTCGCCTGCGACGGGTCGAGCGTGTCACAGGCCAGGACGCACACCTGGGTGGCGGCGGACGCCGGCGACGCGACCGGGACCAGTGCCACGAACGCGAGGGCGGCCGTCAGCAGAAAGCTGAGGAGCCGTGGTCTGACAACGATGTCGAAGCTGTGTGGGGACACCGGGACTCGCCTCGATTTCACGATGGGGGGATGCCGGTCGTGAATGGATTCAGCATTGGATCAATGGTCCATACCTGTATCCGTCTCCGAGGCAGTGAAGCGGCTCGGCGCGAACCTGTCAATGCCGCAAGGGGTGGTTGTTCCACGGAAGTTGAAGGCTGCCGCGACTGCTTGACACCCGCTTTCCCGGCGCCCATCATCGGTCCGAACTTCGGCGAGTCATCTCGCGTACCCGTTGCTCCTCAGGCTCCAGGCCGCTGTGGTCGATCGTTTTGAATCGATTCACAGTCCTGGTTGTCCAGTTGAGCGGCTGGTTCCCCCACCGATCCGGGAGGCACTCATGCGCCGCCGCAGGCCACCGCAGAACCGAAAGCCCAGACCTGGCAGCCTAGTTGGGTTCACCATGGCGATGGCCGCCGCGCTGGCCGTGGCCCCCACGCTGTCCGCCGGGGCGGCGCCGGCGACCGCGACGCCCGCTCCCAAGGCGGCACTTGACGCCGTGAACTACTCGCCGACCTCGCGCACCGTCAAGCCGGCCGCCGTCTACCGCACGTCCGGCAGCATCGCGAACCCGACGAACGTCCTCAGTGGACAGGCGACGCGGATCTCCGGCTCGCAGTCGGCCATCACGCTCGACTTCGGGAAAGAAGTCGGCGGATTGGTAACGTTGTCATTCGGCAGCGTCAGCTCCAGCGGCCAACGCGTCGGCCTGGCCTTCAGCGAGTCGTCCCTGTACGTGGGCAACAACAGCGACCGCAGCAGCGGCCGCGACGGCGAGGACGGCGCCCTGTACGCCACGCCCTCCGCCAACGGCACCTACACCGTGCCCACCGCCCAACTCCGGGGCGGGTTCCGCTACTTGACCGTCTTTCTCGACAGCTCGGGCTGGGTGGACCTCAACGGCGTCAGCCTCAACTTCACGGCGGCTCCGGGGAAGTCGAACCCGGCCGACTACCCCAACTACTTCACCTCCAGCGACGAGTTGCTCAACCGCATCTGGTACGCCGGGGCGTACACCGTGCAGTTGAACACCATCGCCTCCAACCAGGGTCGTGCCTGGCCCCCGCCCTCCTCGGCGTGGGACAACAGCGCCACCGTCGGCGTCGGTGACTCCGTCCTGGTCGACGGCGCGAAGCGCGACCGCACGGTGTGGCCCGGCGACATGGGCATCGCCGTCCCCACCCAGTACGCGTACTCGAACGACCTCACCTCGACCCGCAACGCGCTCACCACGATGTACAACGCGCAGTCCTCGGCGGGCGAAATCCCTTGGTCCGGGCCGCCGTTCAACCTCACCGGCTCGGACACGTACCACACGTGGACGCTGCTGGGGACGTCCACGTACTACACGTACACCGGCGACCGGTCGTGGCTGGACTCCGAATGGGCCAACTACAAGCGCGGGATGACCTTCATCACCAACAAGATCGACGGCAACAACCTGCTCAACGTGACCCGCACCCAGGACTGGGCCCGGGTCGGTCAGGGCGGTGAGAACATCTCCGCCAACGCGCTGCTGTACGGCGCCCTCAGGGGCGGCGCGACCCTCGCCACGGCCGAGGGCGACAGCGCGCTCGCCGCGAGCTGGAACAGCAAGGCCGCCGCGATCAAGTCCGCGGCCAACTCCCTGCTGTGGGACGCCTCCAAGGGCATGTACAAGGACAACCCCACCAGCGGGCTGTACCCGCAGGACGGCAACTCCCTAGCTGTCTGGTACGGGTTGAGTGACTCCACCGCCAAGTCGAAGAGCATCATCACCGGGCTCGGCAACAACTGGGGCATCTACGGCCCGACCACCCCGGAGTGGGGCGGCAACGTCTCGCCGTTCGCCGGCGGCATGGAGCTGAACGCCCGCTTCACCGCCAACGACGACTTCACCGCGCTGGACCAGATCCGCCGCACCTGGGGTCACATGCTCGACAGCGACATCGGCACGAAGAGCACGTTCTGGGAGGGCATCCAGTCCGACGGCGGTCTCGCGTACGGCGGTTCGTTCATGAGCCTCGCGCACGGCTGGTCCACCGCGCCCACCTCCACGCTCACCTTCGACGTGCTCGGCACCGCTCCCGAGTCGTCGGCCGGCGCCTACCGCTTCGTCCCGCACCCCGGCGACCTGACCAGCGCCCAGGGCCGCATCACGATGCCGCAGGGCGCCATCAACGCGTCCTGGTCGCGCGACCCGTCGGCCGGCACCTACTCGGCCACCCTCTCCAGCCCCTCCGGCAGCAGCGGCCGTATCGGCGTCCCGAAGCTCGGCGGCGACATCACGGTGACCGTGAACGGCGCCACCGTCTGGAGCAACGGAGCCTTCACGCCCACCTCCGGCATCACCGGCGGCAGCCAGGACGACACCTACGTCTACCTCACCGGCGTCGCCCCCGGCAGCTACACCGTCTCCGCCACGGGTCTCGGCAATCCGTCGCCGCCCGCCGAACCCGGCACCGGCGCCCTGCGCGCGGGCTACACCCGGTGCGCCGGCGAGGGCGGCACCTGCTCCTTCAGCGGCACCCGCTCGGTGGCCTACGGCGCCGGGACGTACACGTACAAGACCGTGACCAGCAGCGCCACTTGCTCCAACGACTCCTTCGGCGGCGACCCGGCGGCCAACCTCGTCAAGTCCTGCTACGTAGCCGACGTGGGCGGCCCGCCCGGCTACACCGCCTGCGCGGCCGAGAACGGCACCTGCGCCGTGCCCGGCTACAACCGCGACGTCGCCTACGGCGCGAACGGCAACTTCGTCCACCAGGTCACCAACGGCAACGTCGCCTGCACCAACGCCCACTTCGGCGATCCCATCGACGGCGTCGCCAAGTCCTGCTACCTCCCACCCGCAGGAGCCCCGGCCGGAGGCTGGACCAAGTGCGCGGACCAGAACGGCACTTGTGCCGCCGTCGCGGGTCAGCCGGTGATGTACGGCGCCTACGGAGCGTTCACCACGGCCACCGCCACCGGCGCCACCGCGTGCACCGACACCACATTCGGTGACCCCATCTCCGGTGAGTCGAAGGCCTGTTACACCGCCACCGGCGGCCCGGTCGGCTACGCCACCAACTGCTCTGCGGAAGGCGGCACTTGTGCCTTCAGCGGACAGCAGACCGTCGCCTACGGCGCCCGGGGCCGCTTCCTCTACAAGGCGTTCACCGGCTCCGCCGCCTGCACGACGGCCGCCTTCGGCACCGACCCGCTGCCCAACGTGAGCAAGTCCTGCTACCTCACGTCCTGAGCGGCACCAGACCTCCGGCGGCCCCCGCCTCCCCGCGTGACCGGGGGCCGCCGGATCACTCCGGGTGGGCCACTGCCTTCTTCTGGAGGTGCACCGCGGCCAGCAGGCTCAGTCGCGGTTCCGCCTGACGCAGCGCCCGCACCGCGGCGACCGAGTCGAGGTCGCCGGTGGACCCGGTCGCCGCCAGCCGGGAGCGGACCCAACGGGCGTGCAATTGGCCTTCGTTGGCGGCGGCGGTGGACTCGACGAGAGCGATGGCGCGTTCCAGGCCGGGGCGCTCCTCGGGAGACGCCCCGGCTGCTGCCTGGCGCAGGGCCGTCGCGACCACGTCGGCGTCCCGGATGGTCAGCACGAAGGTGTTCTTCTTGCTCAGTCCCGTGATTCCAGTCATGGGGCTCAGCCTGACCGCCATGTCCCTTGCGCGCCAAGCGACTTGAGGAGGCTCAGAGGCTCGGTCACGCGTCCTCGTCCCGCGCGGTCAGCGCGAAGGCCAGCAGCGCCGTCGTCGTGAAGTCCAGCGAGGGCTCCACCGTCTGCCAGGCGCCCACGTCGTCCACATAGCGCGAACCCTTGCCGTCGAAGTCGGTCCAGGCTCCCGACGGCGGGGCGGCGGTGCACTTCTCCATCGTCGGGAAGCCGTTCAACTCGGCCAGCTTGTCAGCGGCGTTGGGGCCGTTGACCACCGCGCCGCGCAGGATCGCGCCCTTCCCGTCGTGGCTGCCCCGGAGGTTGGCCAACTGGTGTTCCGGGCAGTGCGGGTAGACCTCACCCGCGCCGATCATGAAGCTCGTTCCCCACGGGTTGGCACCGAGGGCCCAGCCCCGCTGCCGCCCGGCGAACGCGTCGTAGCGGGTGTCCCCGGTGGCCCTGGCGTAGAGGCGGGCGGTGGCCACCAGCCCGAACGTGTGCGGTACGGCGTCGAAGTCGTCGTAGACCGCACCCGCCCCGAACGGGTCGTGCCCGGCGTGGTCGACCCCGTCCTCCAACTGCCGCCGCAGGTCCTTGTTCAGGTCCGCAGCCCCAACTCCGTTGCTGCGGGCGCCGTCCAGAGCAGTGGTCAGGTCGACGTGGGCCAGGGCGCTGACGTCCGCGACGTTGAGGGTGCCCTTGACGTCGGAGTCCAGGTAGGCCCGGGCCCACTGGGCGGCCTCGCCGGTCCAGCCGGCCTCCCGGTCGTCACCCAAGTCCCTTGCTGCCAGGGCGAGTTCGGCAGCGGCGAACTCCATGTCGTCCTGCCAGGAGTCCTCGGGGTAGAAGGCGCTCGGGAAGGCCGTGACGAGCGGCTGGTCGGGGTCGTGGTCGGTGTCGGCCAGGTCGTAGACGGCGGCGGCCTTGTCCAGCCACTCCCGCGCCTCGTCCGGGTGCGTGTCGGCCGTGCGCTGCGCGGCGAGGGCGAACACCGCGGCCACCCGTCCCGCGAGACTGGGAGTGATCGGCTCGCCCGGCTCGTTCGCGCGGAACACCGGTCGGTGCTTGATCGTGTAGTCCGGGTCACCGGGCGACACGTCGAGCCGGTCGTCGGCCTCCGGCAGCCGCCACACGTCGTGGTCCGTCCGTACGGCGTCGTTGCCCGCGCCGATGCCGACCTGGGCGTAGAGCGTCCCGCTGTCCCCGTCCCACATCTTGTCCACCCACTCCAGCCCGTGCTCGGCCTCGGCGGACAGCGCCTCCATGTCCGGCAAGTCCCGCTCGGCGAGCAGGAGTTCGGCGGTCGAGTAGGAGGTGGTGCCGGTGAACTTCAGGAAGTCGCCCGCGTCGAACCAGCCGCCCGAGACGTCGACCGTGGCACCGGTCGGGGTCAGCCGGTCGTCGAGCAGTACCTCGCCCGCCTCGTCGTAGCGCGGGTCGGCGTAGACGGTCGCGTTTTCGTCGGCGAGATGGGACGGGCCGTGGGACAGACCGCCGGACACAACGTCGGCCCCGTCGCGCTGCGCCTGAAGGAAGCGGACGTTGTCCCGGACGAGCGGGGTCATCAACTCGCTCGCGTCGGCGATCCGGAAGACGGGGGAGCGGCCGGCCGCCGTGCCGGACAGGACGATGCGGTAGGTGCCCGGGGTGTTCAGCGCGGAGAGGTCGACGGTCCGTACGGACGGGAACTTGGCGTTCCAATGGCCGGTGACGGCACCGAGCCGCCCTGCCGTGACCACCTTGTCCTTCGCGTCCACGACCTCGAAGCGCGCCCCCGCGAGTGCCTTCGTGGGTCCCATGACGTACGCCTGTTTCGTCTCGCCGCGCACATAGCCGACCTGGTCGACGCGGACGGCCACCTGGGGGGCGGGCGGCGTGGAGGTCTCGCTGTAGACATCCATGCCGACGAGCACGGCGCCGATGGTCACGGCGGTGGTGGTGACCAGCAGGAAAGGGCTGCGCGATACGTTCATGCGCCCACGGTGCCGGGACCTTCATGAGATGAGGATGAGGATGAGGACGCCGGGGCCGGGTCCGTCGGGAGCCGGAGTTCGGCGAGCAGGCCGCCGCCGGGGGCGTCCGTGAGGCGGGCGGTGCCGTGGTGCAGGCCGGCGACCCAGCGGACGATGGCGAGGCCCGTGCCCGTGCCTGGACCGGTCCAGGTGACCCCGCGTGCGAACGCGCGTTCCCGATCCGCGAGCGGTACGCCGTCCCCGTGGTCGCGGACCGTGACCAGCCCCGGCGCGACGCCGACCTCCACCGGCGAACCGGCCGGACCCCCGTGCCGCTGCGCGTTCTCCACCAGATTCCGCACCGCCTGCGCGAGCAGGTCCGGATCGCCGAGCACCACCACCGGCTCGGCCGTCACGGTCACACTGTCGTGGTCCGGCAACTCCTCGACCGTGGTCTCCACCAACTGGTCCAGCCGCAACGGCACCAGCTCGACCCGCTGCGCCCCCGACTCCAGCCGCGCCCTGGCGAGCAGCCCGCTGACCAGCCGACTCAGCCGGTCCACGAGCCGTAGCGCCTCGTCGGACGAACCGCCCCGCTCCACCACCAACCGCAGCGTCGCCAGCGGCGTCCGCAGCTCGTGCGCCGCCTCGGCCAGGAACTGCTCCTGCTGCCCAAGGCCGCGCAGCGCGGGCCGCATGGCCCGACCGGACAGCAGATGTCCTACGGCCGCCGCGCAGCACACCAGCGCCGTGCAGCCGAGGGCCAGCCAGCGCACCAGGAGGCCGTGATCGCGTTCGCTGCGCGCCAGTTCCGTGCCGACGAGTACCGCCGCCCCGATCCGGTCGTCGTCCCAGACCGGCGCCGCCGCCCATCGCAGCCGCCCGCCCTTGGCGGCGGAGGCGCTGACTTGGACCGTTCCCTGCTCGTCCAGGACGCTGTGCCAGACCTCGTCCAACTGGTCCGTGTCGGGCAGCGACGAACGCCCCGGTACGACGTTACGTACCGTCGGTGTCTTCCCCGGTGCCGCCTGGAGGACCGCCAACACCTGTGCGCCCTGGGCGAGTTCGTCCTCGCGCAGCGGCTCCAGGTGCAGGACGCCCGCGTCGAACCAGACCGCCCGCGACAGCCCCGCCGCACGACTGCCGACCTCGTGGTCGAGGCCGGAACGGCGGGACGCGGAATCGATGCGGATGGCGACCACGGCGAGTACGACGAGACAGGCCGCGGTCGTCGACGCGAAGAGGAGGGTCATCAGCCGGCGGGTGCGCCGCAGCCGGGCCACCGCGGGTGACGGGGCCGGTGCCTGAGTACGGCGCTTCACGCGTCGCCGCCCAGGCGGTAGCCGACACCGCGCACCGTCGCGATCGGATCGGGCGGGCCGAGCCGTCTGCGTAGCTGGCCGATCAGGACGTCCACCACGTTCGACATCGGCTCGCTCGCCTCGTCCCAGCAGCTCTCGATCAGCTCGCTGCGGGTCACCACTTCGCCCGCGCGCAGCATCAGCAGTTCGAGCACCGCGAACTCCTTGGCCGAGAGGCTGAGCAGCACCCCGGCCCGGGTCACCCGGCGTCGCGGGAGGTCGAGTTCCAGGTCGCCCGCCCGCAGGACGGAGGGCCGCGCGGGTTGCTCTCGACGGCACAACGCCCTTACGCGTACGACCAGTTCGGCGAAGGCGAACGGCTTCACCAGGTAGTCGTCCGCCCCGTGCTCGAAGCCGGCCACCCGGTCGCTGACCGCGTCCAGCGCCGTCAGCAGCAGGAAGGGCAGCACCGATCCCGCCCGGCGGTGTGCGGCGAGCAGCGTGAGGGAGTCGCCGTCCGGGACAGAGCGGTCGGCCACGACACAGTCGTAGCGGTTGACGGAGAGCTTGAGATCCGCTTCGGCCAGCGTGCGCGCGAGGTCCACCGCGAACCCCGCACCCCGCAGTTGAGCAGCGACGACGGGCCCCAGCTCGGGGTCGTCCTCCAAGACCATTACGCGCATGGGCCGGAGCTTAGGCGACGGCGGGCCGCGCGCTCGGACGCCGTACTCCGAGTGCGCGGCCCGCCGCCCCGGGTGATCAACTGCTGGGCACCGTGTCCTCGAACGTGGTGCCCGCGCCCCGGTACGCCGCGACCTTGGCGGCGACCTGCGCCGGGGTGAGGACCTGGTCCTTTACGTGCAGGACGTAGTCGACCTGCTCGTCGTAGGCGCGCGGTGTGGAGCTGGTGAGGCCGCCGAAGTCGATCAGCCACTGGTTGAAGTTGATCGACATCGGCCGCTCCGGCAGGTACGCGGCGTCATGGGTGCCGAAGAGCTGGCCGTCGATGTAGTACTTGATGCTGCTGTTGTCGATGGTCAGCACCAGGTCGTGCCAGCCGTTGTAGCTCTGCCGGCCCTCGGTGTGCTGGTTGACCGCGATCCACGGGTCGGCCTGGTAGGTCTCCCAGGACGTCGTGTACAGGATGTTGGAGGTCTCGCCCCAGCCGCCGTTGGGGAGGTACTCGAAGTCGTACTCGGAGTAGTCGTCCGCCAGTGGTGCCGTGAGGTCGTTGATGGTGAAGAACGTCTGCACGAGGTGGTCGCCGTCCGGTCCCGACTTGGGCGCGTCGTTGAACTTGACCCGGGCCGCGTAGGTGCCGTTCTTGAACTTCCGTGTGTTGGTGACGACTTCGGTCTGCTTGGTGCTCTCACCGGTGCCGGACGTCGAAGTCTCCAGGTTCATCACGGAGTTGCCGCTCGTGCTGGCGAACGTGACGTTCTGGGGCGCCCAGGTGGCACCGGAGACACCGGGACCGCCGGACGTGGAGCGCACGCTCCAGCCGTGCGACGAGATCTTCGGGTCGTTGTAGGCGCTGTAGTTGAAGTCGTCGAACAGCGCGGCGCCGGTGGCCGGGGGATCGGTCGGCGGGTCGGTGGGCGGGTTCGTCGGGTCGTTGCCCGAGGGCGCCTGACCCCACAGCGTGGCGCCGGACAGCTGCGCGGTGACCTTGGACCAGTCGGCGTACGAGGTCTGCGAGGCGCCGAAGGAGTAGTCGTCGCTCTGGACCAGTGACTGCCACGTCGACTGGTAGAAACGCAGCTGCATGTCACCCGTGTCGGCGCCCGGCGCGAGGGTGCCCGCGCCGGAGGTGAAGCCGATCTCCAGGTAACGGTCCGCCGTGGCCGTCGGGTTGGCGAGCGTGCCGAAGGTGCCCGTGACGTTGGCGCAGCCCTTGACGGCCCAGGAACACGCGAAGCGGTAACTCGCGCTCGCCGAGTCCGCCTTGAAGTAGTAGCGGAGCTTGACGCTCGCCAACTGCACGGTGCTGGAGCCGGTGTTCTTCACCTTGAACCAGGGCTCGGACTGGTCGGCGGTGGCTCCCGTGGCGCTGGTGCGGTACTGGACGCTCAGCCCGTCGCCCGCCGCGCTCGCGGTGGACGGCATGGCGGTGAGCGCGGCGGCGCCCATGGCCACCGCCACGGCGGCGGACGCGGCGGCACGCAGTCTGTTCTTCGCGAACCTCGTGTCGAACCTGGTGTCGAACCTCTTGTCGAGTCTCATGTCGTGCCTCTCCAGAAAGGTGGGGTGATTCCGGAACGGACAGATCAGCGGCGGTACTTGAGAGGTGAGCGGGTCAGGGGTGGGGGATGGCTCAGGGGCGGTACGGAACGCCCAGCGCGTCGAGGCGGGCCGTGTGGTCGTCGAGCCGGGAACGGAAGTCCGCCCAGTCGGTCGCGCCGCTCCAAGCACGGTCGGCCAGGGCGCACAGGCGGGGATAGGTGAGGTACTCGATGCGCTCGGGCGTCCTGACGAACTCGGTCCACAACTGGGCCTGGGTGCCCAACACCCGCTCGGCAGCGCCCCGTTCGGCGTCCTCGGGAACGGGGTCGTGGCCGTGGACGGCACGCAGATCCACGACACCACCGGGCTGGGCCGGAGGCTCGGCCGGGTCCTCGGACTGGGCGTAGTCGAGATAGGTCGCCCGGTGATACGCGCTGATGACGGGGTGGCCGCGGCGGGCCGCCGCCAGGGTGTGCGCGGAGTCGCGCCAGGTCATCACCGCGAAGTCCAGGGGCAGTTCGGCACCCGTCTCGGCCCAGCCGACCGGACGCCGCCCGTGCCGGACGAGGAAGTCGCCGATCCGCCCGAGGAACCAGCCGTGCAGCGCCGCGGGGCTCGACAGGCCCTGCGCCGCGGCCCGTTCGCGCGCGGCGACACTGTGCGTCCACTCGGCGGTGGGGCACTCCTCGCCGCCGACGTGGATGTACGGCGAGGGGAAGACGTCCATGACCTCGTCGAGGACCGTACGGCAGAAGTCGAGCACCTCGTCATGGACCCCGAGGACGGTGTCGCACACGCCCCAGCGGGTCCAGACGTCGAGGGTGCGCTCCGGGTTGTTGCCCAGTTCGGGATAGGCGGCGAGGGCGGCCCGCACATGTCCGGGCATCTCTATCTCCGGCATGACGGTGACTCCGCGAGCGGCCGCATAGCTCACCAGGTCGGTGAGTTCGGCCCGCGTGTACGAGCCGCCGTGCGGGACACCGTCGTACAAGTCGCTTCCGGCTGGGCCCAGTTGGGACTCCGCGCGGTTGCCGCCGATCTCCGTGAGCTTCGGGTAGGCGGAGACCGGCATGCGCCAGCCCTGGTCGTCGGTGAGATGCAGATGGAAGAGGCCGATCTTGTGCAGCGCCAACAGGTCGACGTACCGGCGCAGAAAGGAGACGGGCTGAAAGTGCCGGGCCACGTCGAGCATCGCGCCGCGCCAGGGATGACGGGGGAGGTCGGTGATCTCGACGCACGGCAGCAGCCACCGTGCGCCCGGCTGGGGAGACTCCGACAGGGCCTGCGGGGGCAGGAGTTGACGGATCGTCTGAATGCCGCGCAGCAGTCCGGTGAGGTGCGCGGCACGCAGCAGTACGGCGTGCGGGGCGACGGTGAGTCCGTACCCCTCCTCGCCGAGACCGGCGAGTCCGGGGTCGAGGGTGAGGGTCAACTGCCCCTCGGCGGAGGCAGGCAGGGGCAGACCGGTGGCCGGGGCGAGCAGGGTGCGCAGCAGGTCCGCGGCCGGTTCGGCGCCCGCGCCGACGCGTTCCAGGAAGCCGGAGAGCAGGTCGGTCACGGACCGGCCGGCCTCCACCGCTGCGCAAGCGCAAGGTGCTGTGCGGCGGACACTCGCTCGGCGGCGTCATCACCGGGTACTTCGCGGCGGCCGACTTCGACGGCAACCCGTCGATCACGG
>NZ_JBLTJC010000141.1:0-24498 GCF_048158785.1 Streptomyces colwelliae
CGCACCGACCTCCCCGTCCTGAACTACCGCACCCAACAAGACGCCCTCTACGGCGTCCTCGCCGAGGTGTACGCGTGCAGCTTCCTCGTCACCCGGATCAAGGCACAGTACCTACGGCACCGCAGCGGAGGCAGCCGTATCGGAGCGATCGTCAATGACTTCGGGGCGATCGAGATCGACGCGCTGGCCGTGGCCGGGGCGCTCGGTGACTCGACCGTGTCGCTCGGCAACGGGTGCCTGTGCTGTGCCGTCGACGCCAGTGAACTCGACGTCTATCTGGAGCGGCTCGCCCGGCCCTCCGCCGGTATCGACGTCATCGTCATCGAGGCCAGCGGACTCGCCGAACCGGAGGAACTGGTGCGCATGTTGCTCGCCAGCGAGCACCCGGGGATCGTCTACGGCGGGCTCGTCGAGGTCGTCGACGCCGCCGAGTTCGACGACACGCGCGCGAAGCACCCCGAGATCGACCGGCATCTCGCCCTCGCCGACCTCGTAGTCGTCAACAAGCTGGACCGGGCGGCCGACGCCCCGCGCGTCCTCGGACTCGTCGGCTCGCTCACCGACCGTGCCGCCGTCGTACCCGCGACCTACGGCCGGATCGACCCCGAGTTCCTCTTCGACTGCCGGCCGAACGAGGAGCGCGTCGGGCAGTTGACCTTCGACGACCTGCACGAGCACACCGGTGACGACCAGGGCGGCGACGCACACGCCGACCACCTGCACACCGCCTACGACAGTCTCTCCTTCACCTCCGGCACGCCCATGGACCCGCGCCGGTTGATGGAGTTCCTGGACAGCCGGCCCGAGGGGCTCTACCGCATCAAGGGGTACGTCGACTTCGGCGCCCACGATTCGCGTAATCGGTACGCCGTGCACGCCGTAGGACGGTTTCTGCGCTTCTACCCCGAGCCCTGGGCCGGTGAGGACGGTGACACCCGGCTGACCCAGCTCGTGCTCATCGGCACCGGTCTCGACCTGGCCGCCCTCGGCAAGGAGCTGGAGGCGTGCAGAGGCGGAGACGGCGACGCCCCGCATGCCGACGAGCGCGGCATGTGGGGCGTCCTCCGTTACGTACAGGAGCTGGATCAGGAGACCGCGTACGGCCAAGTACCCGAATCCGAGCCGGAGTTGGACCCGGATCCGGGGCTGGACGACTGACGGTCGGGGCTACACCGGCCCCGCCACCACCGACACCGTCTTGGCCAGCGACACGCCCGAGCCGTCCCGTCGCGGGTCCATTTCGGGGAGTTCCGCAGGGGTGCCGTCCCGCTGTGCCGCCTTGGCTGGTACGGCGCCCGCCCAGGCCAGGGAGAGGCAGTCCTCGCCCCTCAGGAAGCGCTGGCAGCGGACGCCGCCGGTGGCCCGGCCCTTGCGGGGGTACTGGTCGAACGGGGTCAGCTTCGCCGTCGTCTGGACCGAGTCGTCCAAGGTGCCGCGTGAGCCCGCGATCGTGAACACCGCAGCGTCCACGGCGGGGTCGACGGCGGTGAAGGAGATGACCTTCGCGCCGTCGGTGAGCTTGATGCCCGCCATGCCGCCGGCCGGGCGGCCCTGGGGGCGGACCTGGGAGGCCTGGTAGCGCAGGAGTTGGGCGTCGTCCGTGATGAAGACCAGGTCCTCCTCGCCGGTGCGCAGCTCGATCGCGCCGACGATCCGGTCGCCGTCCTTGAGTGTGATGACCTCCAACTCCTCCTTGTTCGTGGGGTAGTCGGGGACCACGCGCTTGACGACGCCCTGCTCCGTGCCGATGGCCAGACCCGGGGACGACTCGTCGAGGGTGGTGAGGCAGATGACCGTCTCGCCCTCGTCCAGGGAGACGAACTCCGAGACCGGCGCGCCGCCCGAGAGGTTCGGCGCGGCGGCCGTCTCCGGGAGCTGCGGGAGGTCGACGACGTTGATCCGCAGGAGGCGGCCGGCCGAGGTGACCGCGCCCAGCTCGCCGCGGGCCGTCGCCGGGACCGCCGAGACGATCACGTCGTGCTTGGTGCGCCGGGCCTCGGCGTCCTCCGGGAAGGGCTCGCCGTTCGCCGTACGGGCCAGCAGACCCGTCGACGAGAGCAGCACCCGGCACGGGTCGTCGGCCACCTGGAGCGGCACGGTGGCGGCGGGGGCGCCCGCCGACTCCAGCAGGACCGTACGCCGGTCGGTGCCGAACTTCTTCGCCACCGCGGCCAGTTCGGTCGAGACCAGCTTGCGCAGCTCGGCGTCCGACTCCAGGATGCGGGTCAGCTCCGCGATCTCCGCCCGGAGCCGCTCCATCTCCGACTCCAGCTCGATCCGGTCGAACCGGGTCAGGCGGCGCAGCGGCGTGTCCAGGATGTACTGCGTCTGGATGTCCGACAGGGAGAAGCGCTCCATCAGGCTCTGCTTTGCCTGCGCCGAGTTGTCGCTGGAGCGGATGATCCGGATGACCTCATCGATGTCGATGAGAGCGGTGAGCAGACCCTCCACCAGGTGGAGGCGGTCGCGTCGCTTGGTGCGGCGGAACTCGCTGCGTCGCCGTACGACGTTGAAGCGGTGGTCGAGGTAGACCTCCAGGAGTTCCTTGAGGCCCAGCGTGAGGGGCTGGCCGTCGACCAGTGCCACGTTGTTGATGCCGAAGGACTCCTCCATCGGCGTCAGTTTGTAGAGCTGCTCCAGGACCGCTTCCGGTACGAAGCCGTTCTTGACCTCGATGACCAGGCGCAGGCCGTGCGCGCGGTCGGTGAGGTCCTTGACGTCGGCGATGCCCTGAAGCTTCTTCGCGCCGACCAGGTCCTTGATCTTGGCGATCACCTTCTCGGGGCCTACGGAGAAGGGCAGTTCGGTGACGACGATGCCCTTGCGGCGTGCCGTCACGTTGTCCACGGCGACCGTGGCGCGGATCTTGAAGGTGCCGCGGCCCGTCTCGTACGCGTCCCGGATGCCGGTGAGGCCGACGATCCGGCCGCCCGTCGGCAGGTCGGGGCCGGGGACGTGCCGCATCAGGGAGTCCAGGTCCGCGTTCGGATAGCGGATCAAGTGGCGGGCGGCGGCGATGACTTCGCCCAGGTTGTGCGGCGGCATGTTGGTGGCCATGCCGACGGCGATGCCCGACGAGCCGTTCACCAGGAGGTTCGGGAAGGCGGCGGGCAGGGCCACCGGCTCCTGCTCCTGGCCGTCGTAGTTCGGGGTGAAGTCGACCGTGTCCTCGTCGATCGACTCGGTCATCAGGTTGGCCGCTTCGGACGGCCGGCACTCGGTGTACCGCATGGCGGCCGGCGGGTCGTCGTTGCCCAGCGAGCCGAAGTTGCCGTGGCCGTCGGCCAGCGGCACGCGCATGGAGAAGGGCTGGGCCATGCGCACCAGGGCGTCGTAGATCGACGCGTCGCCGTGCGGGTGCAGCTTGCCCATGACCTCGCCGACGACACGCGCGCACTTCACATAGCCGCGGTCGGGGCGCAGGCCCATCTCGTCCATCTGGTAGACGATCCGTCGGTGGACCGGCTTCAGGCCGTCCCGGGCGTCCGGCAGGGCTCGGGAGTAGATGACCGAGTACGCGTACTCAAGGTAGGAGCCCTGCATCTCGTCGACGACGTCGATGTCGAGGATCCGCTCCTCGAACGAGTCGTCGGGCGGCGGGGTCTTCGTGCTGCGGCGGGCCATCGCTGCCGGCTCCTCTTTTCTGGTCGCTCGCCTGGGGGTCGCTCCCCTTCGGCTCACTCTTGCTGAAGCGTGAACGGGGTCTTGACGTGAACCATTGTGGACCGCGGCACTGACAACGCGGACCAGGACCCGGCGTTGCCCGCTCGGGTCCGTCGCCGGCGGCTGCCGCGTGAGTCCACGTGTGCGACTGCCCGCAGGCTACGCGATCTCGCTCTGGGCGTACGTCCGCCGGGAACTTCGCCGACGGTCCGCACGCTTGCATACAGTGGCGGGACGAGCAGGATTTCTGCGGTTCCAGCCAGAGAATCCGCGATCGAAGGGACGTACATGCCCATGGGTCACACGGCCACCGCCGAGGCAGGGTCCGGCGGTCTGACAGCGACCGAACACCGCTTGGCCAACGGTCTGCGCGTGGTCCTCTCCGAGGACCACCTGACCCCGGTCGCGGCGGTGTGCCTCTGGTACGACGTCGGTTCCCGCCACGAGGTCAAGGGGCGTACCGGCCTGGCTCACCTCTTCGAGCACCTGATGTTCCAGGGCTCCGGACAGGTGAAGGGCAACGGCCACTTCGAACTGGTGCAGGGCGCGGGCGGTTCGCTCAACGGCACCACCAGCTTCGAGCGCACGAACTACTTCGAGACCATGCCCACCCACCAGTTGGAGCTCGCGCTCTGGCTGGAGGCCGACCGCATGGGCTCGCTTCTGGCCGCCCTGGACGAAGAGTCCATGGAGAACCAGCGGGACGTCGTCAAGAACGAGCGCCGCCAGCGCTACGACAACGTGCCCTACGGGACCGCGTTCGAGAAGCTGACCGCCCTCGCCTACCCGGAGGGCCACCCCTACCACCACACGCCGATCGGCTCGATGGCGGACCTGGACGCGGCCACCCTGGAGGACGCGCGCGCGTTCTTCCGCACCTACTACGCGCCCAACAACGCGGTCCTGTCCGTGGTCGGCGACATCGACCCCGAGCAGACGCTCGCCTGGATCGAGAAGTACTTCGGGTCCATCGCTTCGCACGACGGCAAGCCCGAGCCCCGCGACGGCACGCTGCCCGAGGTGATCGGCGGGCAACTGCGCGAGGTCGTCGAGGAAGAGGTCCCGGCGCGCGCCCTGATGTGCGCCTACCGCCTGCCGAACGACGGCACGCGCGAGTCCGACGCGGCCGACCTCGCCCTCACCATCCTCGGCGGCGGCGAGTCCTCGCTCCTCTACAACCGCCTTGTACGGCGCGACCGTACGGCCGTTGCGGCGGGCTTCGGCCTGCTGCGGCTGGCCGGAGCGCCCTCCTTGGGGTGGCTGGACGTCAAGACGTCCGGGGACGTCGAGGTGCCCGTCATCGAGGCCGCCATCGACGAGGAGCTCGCCCGGTTCGCCGAGGAGGGCCCCACGGCCGAGGAAATGGAGCGCGCCCAGGCCCAGTTGGAGCGCGAGTGGCTGGACCGTCTCGGCACGGTCGCGGGCCGCGCGGACGAACTGTGCCGGTACGCCGTCCTGTTCGGCGACCCGCAGCTCGCCCTGACCGCCGTACAGCGCGTCCTGGACGTGACGGCGGAGGAGGTGCAGGTGGTCGCCAAGGCCCGACTGCGCCCCGACAACCGCGCGGTGCTCGTGTACGAGCCCATCGCGGACGAGGATGACGAAGCAGAAGCCGGCGACGAGAACGAGGAGGCGGCCAAGTGACCGAGCTCGCCACGATGGAATTCCACCCGCAGCCCCAGGCCGGCGAGGCCAGGCCGTGGGCCTTCCCGGCCCCGGAGCGCGGGACGCTCGGCAACGGCCTGACCGTGCTGCGCTGCCACCGCCCCGGCCAGCAGGTCGTCGCCGTCGAGGTGCTCCTGGACGCGCCCCTGGAGGCCGAACCGGCCGGCCTGGACGGTGTCGCCACGATCACCGCGCGGGCCTTCTCCGAGGGCACCGACAAGCACTCCGCCGAAGAGTTCGCCGCCGAGCTGGAGCGCTCCGGCGCCACCCTCGACGCACACGCCGACCACCCCGGGCTGCGCCTGAGCCTGGAGGTCCCGGCCTCGCGTCTGGCCAAGGGGCTCGGTCTGCTGTCGGACGCGCTGCGGGCGCCCGCCTTCGCGGACAGCGAGGTCGAGCGGCTGGTCCGCAACCGCCTCGACGAGATCCCGCACGAGACGGCCAACCCGTCCCGCCGCGCGGCCAAGGAGCTCTCCAAGGAGCTGTTCCCGGCGACCTCGCGCATGTCGCGCCCGCGCCAGGGCACCGAGGAGACCGTCCAGAAGATCGACTCCGGGGCCGTACGCGCCTTCTACGACCGGCACGTCCGCCCCGCGACGGCCACCGTCGTGGTCGTCGGCGACCTCACCGGCATCGACCTGGACGCGCTGCTCGCCGACACCCTGGGCTCGTGGACGGGCTCCACCGCCCAGCCGCGTCCCGTGCCGCCGGTGACCGCCGACGACACCGGGCGGGTCGTGATCGTGCACCGTCCCGGCGCCGTCCAGACGCAGCTGCTCATCGGCCGCGTCGGCGCCGACCGGCACGACCGCGTGTGGCCCGCGCAGGTGCTCGGCACGTACTGCCTCGGCGGCACCCTCACCTCCCGCCTGGACCGCGTCCTGCGCGAGGAGAAGGGCTACACCTACGGTGTGCGGGCGTTCGGCCAGGTGCTGCGTTCGGCACCCGACGGCACGGGCGCCTCGATGCTCGCCATCAGCGGCTCCGTGGACACCCCGAACACCGGTCCCGCGCTGGACGACCTGTGGACCGTGCTGCGCAAGCTCGCCGAGGGCGGACTCACCGACCCCGAGCGGGACATCGCCGTACAGAACCTCGTCGGGGTGGCGCCGCTCAAGTACGAGACCGCCGCGGCCGTCGCCAGCACGCTGGCCGACCAGGTCGAGCAGTACCTGCCCGACGACTACCAGGCGACGCTGTACCAGCAGCTCGCCGCGACCGGCACCGTGGAGGCCACCGCGGCGGTCGTGAACGCCTTCCCGGTGGACCGTCTGGTGACGATCCTGGTCGGCGACGCGGAGCAGATCAAGGAGCCCGTCGAGGCTCTCGGCATCGGCGAAGTGACCGTCGTCCCGGCCGAGTAGACGACAAGTAGAGAGCCGATCGGCGGCACGCGCGTGTGGGGGCCCTGGTGACTGAAGAGTCATCAGGGCCCCCTAATGTCCGAATTGGGGGAGAGGTTGCCTGTCTGCCCTGTGGCATGTGCAACAAAAACCGTGATCCGTTTGGGGATTGAAAGTTGCCCCCCTTAGCGTCGGTCCGGCTGTCCGTCAGGCACCGCGCCGCACTCGTGGCACCGGACAGTCATCGCCGAGTCCCCGTACGGCGCGAGCCAGGGGAGCCGGGGACCCACAAGTGTCCCTGGGGTGAATCGGACGCCCGCGCCCAGCGAGGGGGTCCGTAGGAGACCTTCCTGCTCCGAACCCGTCAGCTAACCCGGTAGGCGAGAAGGAAGGAAAGGACCAGCCACTCCATGGCGTTCACCCGCGCCACCGGGAAGCACCGTCGCCCGAGCCGGACCCATCGCACCACCGTTCGTGTCGCGAGTGTCGCGGCCCTCACCACCACCGGCGTCGTCGGTACCCTCGCGAGCGCCCCCGCGTTCGCCGCGGAGCCCGCCCCCGAACAGACCGGTCTCACCCCCGTCGTCGCCATGGGCGACTCCGTGGCCGAGAAGATCGACGCCCAGGCCGTCGCCCAGCAGCAGGCCGCCGCTGAAACGCTGGCCAGGGAGACCGCCCGGGCCAAGGCCGCCGCGCAGGCCAAGGCGGAGCGCGAGGCCGAGGTACGCGCCGCCCGCGCGGCCGAGCGCAAGAGGCTCAACACCTTCGTCGCACCGGTCACCGGCTCGTACGTCTCCACCGGCTACAAGACCGGCGGCTCCCTGTGGTCCTCCGGTGCCCACACCGGCATCGACTTCCACGCCTCGACCGGCACCTCCGTGCACGCGGTCGGCTCCGGCACCGTCGTCGAGGCCGGCTGGGGAGGCTCGTACGGCAACCAGGTCGTGATCAAGATGGCCGACGGCATGTACACCATGTACGGCCACCTGTCGTCCATCGGTGTCTCCGTCGGCCAGACGGTCACCCCGGGCGAGCAGATAGGCCTCTCCGGGGCGACAGGCAACGTCACCGGACCGCACCTCCACTTCGAGGCCCGCACGACCGCCGAGTACGGCTCCGACGTCGACCCCGTCGCCTACCTCCGCAAGCACGGCGTGAACGTCTGACGACACGGCGCCGCACTTCCCGAAGCCCTGGCTCGCCGGCCGGGGCTTTCGGCGTTTCCGGAGCCCTCCTGTCCAAAAAATATCCATGGATTCCGGCCCGCCATCGGAAATTCCCGCTCATTGCAATAGAGTCACGGAACACACGTCAATCGTCGACGTTTCACGGGGATTAAGGCGGAGGTCGGACATGCGTATTCCGGCGCACTCGGTATGCACGGCGATCCGGGACGACATCGTCGCCGGTGTCTACGAGCGCGGCAGCCGTCTCACGGAGGAACTCCTCGCGCGCCGGTACGGGGTCTCGCGCGTCCCCGTCCGGGAGGCCTTGCGCACGCTGGAGGCCGAGGGGTTCGTGGTGACCCGGCGGCACGCGGGCGCGTGCGTCGCGGAACCGACCGAGCAGGAGGCCGCCGACCTGCTGGAGATGCGGATGCTGCTGGAGCCGCTCGGCGCCTCGCGGGCCGCCCAGCGGCGCACCGAGGCCCACCTCAAGGTGCTGCGCGGCCTCGTCAGGCTGGGCCAGGAGCGCGCCAGGAGGGGCAACAGCGAGGATCTGCGCTCCCTGGGCAGCTGGTTCCACGAGACGCTGGCACAGGCCTCCGGGAGCCCCGCGCTGACCTCGATGCTGACCCAGCTGCGGCACAAGATCGCCTGGATGTACGCGGTGGACGCACCGGCCAACCCCGTGGAGTCCTGGGCCGAGCACGGGGCCATCGTGGACGCGGTGGCGCGCGGCGACGGCGAGCGCGCGCGGGCGATCACCGCCCTGCACACCGAGCGCGCGGGCACCGCGCACCGGCTGCGCTTTCCCGGCGGCGCGAACGGCACGGAGCGTGTGAGGACTTCGCAACCTCCCGTAAACATGTCGGGTCTGCGGCATTAACACGGGCGCCGTATACAAAGAGAGGTAATTCGCGGGGGATTATTTATGCTGCCCGTAAGTGGAAATTACGAAGGGCTCGCCCGGTAATTCGGACGAGCCCTTCGAGGTTGCGGTGGATCGTTTTTGGGCGAAAAGCACCGCGACCGTCAATTGCGGGGTTGTCAGACGGTCTCGGGGAGTTCTTCAAGGCCCTCCGCGACCAGCTTCGCCAGGCGGTCGAGGGCCGCGTCGGCGCCCTCGGCCTCGGAGGCGAGGACGATCTCCTCGCCGCCCTGGGCGCCCAGGCCCAGGACCGCGAGCATGGAGGCCGCGTTGACGGGGTTGCCGTCGGCCTTGGCGATCGTCACGGGGATACCCGAGGCCGTGGTGGCCCGGACGAAGATGGAGGCGGGGCGGGCGTGAAGGCCCTCCGCCCAGCCGACGTTGACGCGGCGCTCAGCCATGTGATGCTGCCCTTCAGAGTCTCAGGGTTGTCTAGACCAGTTTCCCACACGTGAAGCGAGCCCGGACCGGTCCCGTGGACCGTCCGGAGCGAGTCGTCGGACCGCGGCCTCGGCCCGACTTCCCCTTGCTGTTTTCTCCCACAGACTGCCTCGCGCCGTTGTCAGACGCGAGCCGTACGCTGGGGCCCATGCAGACCTCGTCGGACCGGCACGAGTACCCCGCCCACTGGGAAGCCGACGTGGTGCTGCGCGACGGGGGTACCGCGCGCGTCAGGCCCATCACCGTCGACGACGCCGAGCGCCTGGTCAGCTTCTACGAGCAGGTCTCCGACGAGTCGAAGTACTACCGCTTCTTCGCGCCGTATCCTCGCCTGTCCGCCAAGGATGTCCACCGCTTCACGCACCACGACTTTGTGGACCGGGTGGGACTCGCGGCCACCGTCGGCGGCGAGTTCATCGCCACCGTACGCTATGACCGCATTAGTGCCGACGGGCGTGTCGCCTCCGCCCCCGCCGACGAGGCCGAGGTCGCCTTCCTCGTGCAGGACGCGCACCAGGGGAGGGGCGTCGCCTCCGCCCTCCTGGAGCACATCGCGGCCGTCGCCCGCGAGCGCGGCATCCGCCGCTTCGCCGCCGAGGTGCTGCCCGCCAACAACAAGATGATCAAGGTGTTCACGGACGCCGGCTACACCCAGAAGCGCAGCTTCGAGGACGGCGTCGTACGCCTGGAGTTTGACCTCGAACCCACTGATCGGTCCCTCGCCGTGCAGCGCGCGCGGGAGCAGCGCGCCGAAGCGCGGTCCGTACGACGGCTGTTGGTGCCCGGCTCGGTCGCCGTCGTCGGCGTGGGCCGCACGCCCGGAGGAGTGGGCCGCAGCGTTCTCGACAACATCAGGGACGCCGGGTTCACCGGCGGCCTGTACGCCGTGAACAAGGCATTCCCCGAGGAGCGGAAGGACCTCGACGGGGTGCCGGCGTACCGCTCGGTCCGCGACATCGAAGGCCCCGTGGACCTCGCGGTCGTCGCCGTCCCCGTCGAGCACGTCCCCGAAGTCGTCACCGAGTGCGGCGAACACGGGGTGCAGGGGCTCGTCGTCGTCACCGCCGGGTACGCCGAGAGCGGCCCCGAGGGACGCGAGCGCCAGCGCGAACTCGTGCGCCACGCGCGCACGTACGGCATGCGCATCATCGGGCCGAACGCCTTCGGGGTCATCAACACCGCGGCCGACGTACGGCTGAACGCGTCCCTCGCGCCCGAGATGCCGCGCCCCGGACGCATCGGACTGTTCGCGCAGTCCGGCGCCATCGGCATCGCCTTGCTCTCCCGGCTGCACCGGCGCGGCGGCGGGGTCACCGGAGTCACCGGCGTGTCCACGTTCGTGTCGTCAGGCAACCGCGCGGACGTGTCCGGAAACGACGTCCTTCAGTACTGGTACGACGATCCCGACACCGACGTCGCCCTCATGTACCTGGAGTCCATCGGCAACCCCCGCAAGTTCACCCGCCTCGCCCGGCGCACGGCGGCGGCGAAACCGCTGGTCGTGGTCCAGGGCGCCGGATCCGCCCCCCAGGGACACGCGGTACGGGCGACGCGGCTGCCGCACGCGACCGTGTCCGCGCTGCTGCGCCAGGCCGGGGTCATCCGCGTCGAGACGATCACCGAACTGGTCGACACGGGGCTGCTGCTCGCGCGCCAGCCGTTGCCCGGCGGTCCGCGCGTGGCGATCGTCGGGAACTCCGAGTCGCTCGGGCTGCTGACCTACGACGCGTGCCTCTCCGAGGGGCTGCGGCCGCTCGCTCCGCTGGATCTGACCACGGCGGCAACGGCGGGGGACTTCCATCGGGCGCTGTCGGAGGCGTTGGCCGACGAGGCGTGCGACGCGGTGGTCGTGACCGCGATACCCGCGGTGGGGGAGGGGCCGGCCGAGGACGCGGCGTTGGCGGAGGCGCTGCGCTCCGCCGCGGCGGCGGTTCCGGGGAAGCCGGTACTGGTGGTGCACGTCGAACTCGGCGGGCTGGCCGAGGCGTTGTCCGCCGCGATGAGCACGGCGCCACAGGTCGCTTCCAGGGCGCCCGGTGCCGACGGAGGCGCCGACCGGTCCCGCCCTGCGGAAGGACCACCCCGACGGAGCACCGCGGAACCGGAGCGGGCCGCCACCGCGACGCCCGCCCCCGAAGGCGGCGGCCTCATCCCCGCCTTCCCCGCCGCCGAGCGCGCCGTCCGCGCCCTCGCCGAAGCCGTGAAGTACGCGCAGTGGCGGCGCGAGGCCACCGACCCCGGCCGGGTGCCCGAGTTCGAGGACATCGACGAGAAGGGCTCCGCCGGACTGATCGGCGGGCTGCTCGCGCGCGGGCAGGGCCTCACCCTCGGCGCCGACGAGACGTGCGAACTGCTCGGCAAGTACGGCGTCGACGTCCACCGCGCGCTGCCCGCGCCCACCCCCGACGCCGCCGCCGAGGCCGCCCGCACCCTCGGCTACCCGGTCGCCCTCAAGGCCACCGCCCCGCACCTGCGCCACCGGGCCGACCTGGGCGGCGTACGCCTGGACCTCGCGGACGAGGACCAACTGCGGCGGGCGTACGCCGAGTTGGGCGAGCTGTTCGGGAAGCCGGAGGAACTGCGGCCGGTGGTGCAGCGGATGGCGCCGCGCGGGGTCGACACCGTCGTACGGGCCGTCATCGATCCGGCGGCGGGGGCCGTGCTGTCGTTCGGGCTCGCCGGAGCCGCCTCGCAGCTGCTCGGGGACACCGCGCACCGGCTGATTCCGGTCACGGACCGGGAGGCCGGTTCGCTGGTGCGGTCGATCCGGACGGCGCCGCTCCTGTTCGGCTGGCGCGGCTCCACGCCGGTCGACACGCCTGCCCTGGAGGAGCTGATGCTGCGGGTGTCGCGGCTGGTCGACGATCACCCCGAGGTCGTCGCCGTGACCCTGGAGCCGGTCGTCGTGGCCGCGCACGGCCTGAGCGTGCTCGGCGCCTCCGTCCGCCTGGCCCCGCCACCCGCCCGCGACGACCTCGGCCCGAGGACGCTTCCCGTGTACTGACGGCCGCTTCCCCCGTACCGATCCCGTGTCCTGGTACCGGTCCCGTGTACTGAGACGGCTGTGACGAGACAGTGCTCGGCGGTGCCTCGCAGTCAGTGCGCCACCGTAGGATGGACGTCATGGCCAAGACCAGTACGACGACCCAGGGGCTGCGTGCGGCGATCGAGCGCAGCGGCTACTACCCGGCCCTCGTGGCCGAGGCGGTGGAGGCCGCCGTGGGCGGCGAGCCGATCCGGTCGTTCCTGGTCCACCAGGAGACCACGTTCGACCAGAACGAGGTGCGCCGCCACGTGACCGTGCTCGTCCTCACCGGCAACCGCTTCATCGTCAGCCACACCGACGAGCAGGCCGCCGACAGCACCTCCCCGACGCCGTACGCCACGACGTCCACGGAGTCCGTGAAGCTCGGCCGGATCTCGTCCGTGGTGCTCAGCCGCGTGGTCGCCAACCCGGAGTCGTACACGCCCGGCACGCTGCCCCGCGAGGTCGTCCTGACCATCGGCTGGGGTGCCGTCGCCCGGATCGACCTGGAGCCGGCCGCCTGTGGTGACCCCAACTGCGAGGCCGACCACGGCTACACGGGCAACTCGACGGCGGACGACCTGAGCCTGCGCGTCAGCGAGGCCGGCGACGGCCCGGAGACTGTGCAGCAGACCCTCGCCTTCGCGCAGTCCCTCTCCGAGGCGACCGCGGACGTACCGCGATAATGGCGCAGCCAGCCACCTGGGACCACCCCGAGCCCCTCGCCGTCGAGTCCGCGCCCGTCCCCGAGTACGGCTCCGGCTCCCTCGCCGACCTGCTGCCCACGCTGGCCGCGGGCATGGGCGTACCCGGTACGACCGCGGCGATCCCGGAGCTGACGGCGGCCGACCGCAACTGCGTCTTCCTGATCGACGGCCTCGGCTGGGAGCAGATCAAGGACCACGCCGACGAGGCGCCCTACCTGTACGCGCTCCTCGGCAGCTCGCGCGGCGGCACCGGACGCCCGCTCACCGCCGGCTACCCGGCGACCACCGCGACCTCCCTCGCCTCCGTCGGCACCGGCCTGCCGCCCGGCGCCCACGGCCTGCCCGGCTACACCGTGCGCAACCCGGCCACCGGCGAGCTGATGAACCAGCTGCGCTGGCAGCCGTGGACCAAGCCGAAGTCCTGGCAGCCGTACCCCACGATCTTCCAGCTGGCCCACGACGCGGGCGTGCACGCCGCGCAGGTCTCCTCGCCCACCTTCCAGAACACCCCGCTGACGAAGGTCGCGCTCAGTGGCGGAACGTTCCACGGGCGGCTGACCGGCGAGGAGCGCATGGACCTCGCGGCCGAGCAACTGGCCGCCGGGGACCGCTCCTTGGTGTACACGTACTACGCCGAACTCGACGGCGCCGGCCACCGCTACGGCATCGCCTCCGACACCTGGCGCGGTCAACTCATGTACGTCGACCGGCTCGTCCAGCGCCTCGCCGAGCAACTGCCGCCGCGCAGCGCGCTGTACGTCACCGCCGACCACGGCATGATCGACGTGCCCTTCGACGAGGAGCACCGCATCGACTTCGACGCGGACTGGGAGCTGCGCGCCGGCGTCGCCCTCCTCGGCGGCGAGGGCCGCGCCCGCCACGTCTACGCGGTACGGGGCGCCGAGAACGACGTACTGACCTGCTGGCGCGAGGTGCTCGGCGAGCAGTTCTGGGTGGCCTCGCGGGACGAGGCGATCGCGGCGGGCTGGTTCGGCCCGCACATCGACGAGCGCGTCCACGACCGTCTCGGTGACGTGATCGTGGCCGCCCGCGACGACGTCCTGGTCATCGCGTCCGAGCGGGAGCCGAAGGAGTCGGCGATGGTCGGCAACCACGGTTCGATGACCCCTGCCGAGCAGTTGGTCCCCCTGCTCGAAGTACGCTCCTGAGGTCCCTCCGTCCCCCTGGCCCTCCTCCTGCTCCCCCTCTCCGCCGAAAGGTGCTCAACTCCCCATGCCCGAGCTGGTGTTCTTCTCCGGAACGATGGACTGCGGGAAGTCGACCCTGGCGCTCCAGATCGAGCACAACCGCTCGGCGCGCGGCCTGGCGGGGATGATCTTCACACGGGACGACCGCGCGGGCGAGGGAAAGCTCTCCTCCCGCCTGGGCCTGGTCACCGACGCGGTGGAGGTCGAGGACGAGCGGGACCTGTACGCGTACGTCGTCGACCACCTCTCCCAGGGCGGCCGCGCGGACTACGTCATCGCCGACGAGGCACAGTTCCTGGCGCCGGTGCAGATCGACCAACTCGCGCGCGTGGTCGACGACCTGAGCCTCGACGTCTACGCCTTCGGCATCACGACCGACTTCCGCTCCAAGCTCTTCCCCGGCTCCCAGCGCCTGGTGGAACTGGCCGACCGCGTGGAGGTCCTCCAGGTCGAGGCCCTGTGCTGGTGCGGCGCCCGCGCCACCCACAACGCCCGCACAATAGGCGGCGAGATGGTCGTCGAGGGCGCCCAGGTCGTCGTCGGCGACGTCAACCAGGCGGAAGCGGTCGGCTACGAGGTCCTGTGCCGCCGCCACCACCGCCGCCGCATGACGGCCGCCACGGCGCGCGCGGCGGCCCTGTCACCGGATGTACTGCCGATGACGTCGGCGTAGGACTCGGGCCTCAGGGCACCTGCCATTCGCCGACGTCGTCGGAGAAGCCGCTGTTCATGGCGAACTGGACCGTGACGACACGGGACGCGGTCGGCACCTCGAACGTCATGAAGCCGAGGGCCGTCTTCCCAGCGCTGATCGTGACGCTCCCCGGGAATGACGGACCGGCCGTGGAATTGTTCAACGATGCGGAGAACCGCTGCCCGTCCTTGTCGATCACGGTCGCCCCGTTGGACGGTGAGTCCTTGTAGACGGCGGTACCCGTGTTCTTGAGCTTGAACTGCACGGACACAAAACGGTTCCCCTGGGACGGGTGATCGAACTGCCCGGCACGGGCCGGATCGACGACCTTCACGACGGTCACGTCGAGCTTCTCACCGGAGTTGATACCGGTGAGGCTCAGCGTGTCTCCCACCTTGCTGTCGGACACCGGCGCCAGAGCCAGCGCCGGAACGGCCAGCAGACAAGTCAACAGCGGTGCCGTACGACGAAGCATCGCTCCTCCAGGTGTGCGGAGCGGCTGATGACCCCCATGATCCGCCCGCACCGCACCCGAAGCGACCTGAAGGGCTACCGCGGCCCCTCGATCACCGAGAACATCGCGCCCTCGGGATCCGCGACCGTGGCCACGCGGCCGTGGGGGCTGTCGTGGGGTGGGCTGAGGGTGTGGCCGCCGAGGTCCGTGACGCGGCGTAGGGCCTCGTCCGTGTCGGCCACCTCGAAGTACGTCATCCAGTGCGGGCCCCGGTCGCGGGGCAGGGCGGTGCCGACGCCGTGGATGCCGGCGACCGGGTTGCCGTCCAGGTGGAGGGTGACGTAGTCGAAGTCGGCGGAGGCCACCGGCACCTCCTCGTAGCCGAACACCGCCTCGTAGAACTTGGCGACGCTCGCGGTCTCGGAGGTCAGCAGCTCGTTCCAGGCGGGTGTGCCGGGGACTCCGGTGATGGTCGTGCCGAGGTGCGCCGGGGCCTGCCAGATGCCGAACACCGCCCCCGACGGGTCGGAGCCGATCGCCAGCCGGCCGGCCTCGGCCGCGTCCAGGGGGCCCACCCCGACGGTGCCGCCGCACATCCGTACCGTCTCGGCCGTCTGGTCCACGTCGTCCGAGGCGAGATACGGTGTCCACGCGATGGGCAGATGCCGGTCCGGCGGAAGCTGCCCGATGCCGGCCACCTCCTGCCCGTCGAGCAGGGCCCGCGCGTAGGGGCCGAGCTGCTGCGGACCGGGCTGGAACTCCCAGCCGAACAGCTCTCCGTAGAACTCCTGGGTCGTGGCCATCCCATGCACCATCAGACTCACCCAGCAGGGTGTGCCCTGCGTACGCCGAGTGTGCGTGTCGCCGTTCAGGTCGGCCGACCCCCGTGCCTCGGTCATCTTCACCTTCTCCTAGGCCCCTCGCGGTGGCCGTGTCGCTTCCGCAGTGCGGATCCGCGTGCCGCAGCCGCGTGCACGCCCCGTGCCGATGCTCGCACCCCCCGTGACGCACCGCGCCCCGGCCGCGCCGTCGACGGGCGGCCCAGGTGGAGAGGATGACCGATCTGCGGCCACTCGTCCGTTTCCGGGCGGTTGCCGAGGGGTGTCCATCAGCTGTACAGCATGTGCTCGTTCCCGTACGCCTCGTGATCGAGGCTGTCCGGCCGAGCAGAGTAGTCGGACCTGGACGCATCGGCCACCCCTTGCGCAAGGATGGCGACCATGAACGCCATCATCTCCGCATCCGAACTGGCGAGCGATCTCGCCGGGACGAACCCGCCGGTCCTGCTCGACGTCCGTTGGCAGCTCAGCGTCGCGAAGGCCGCAGGCGAGCCGCCCTTCGACGGCCGCGCCGAGTACGCGGCCGGGCACATCCCGGGCGCCGTCTACGTAGACCTCGACCAGGAACTCGCCTCCGCCCCCGGCACCCACGGCCGCCACCCGCTGCCCGACACCGCGCACTTCGGCGCGGCGATGCGCCACGCGGGCGTGTCGGCCGGCCGCCCGGTCGTTGTGTACGACGGCGGCCAGGGCTGGGCGGCGGCCCGCGCGTGGTGGCTGCTGCGCTGGACGGGTCACCCGGACGTGCGGGTCCTAGACGGCGGGCTTACCTCCTGGGAGGGGTCCTTGGAGACGGCCGAACCGACGCCGGCCGAGGGCGACTTCACCCCGGAACCGGGCGCCGTAGACCTCCTGGACGCCGACGGAGCCGCCGCGCTCGCCCGCACCGGGGTCCTGTTCGACGCCCGCGCGGGGGAGCGTTACCGGGGCGAGGTGGAGCCAATCGATCGAGTCGGCGGCCACATCCCGGGCGCCCTGTCCGCACCGACCAACGAGAACGTGGGCCCGGACGGCCGCTTCCTCCCGGCGGAGCAACTCGCCGCCCGCTTCAAGTCCCTTGGCGCTACGGAGGGTTCGGGCGTCGGCGTGTACTGCGGCTCCGGCGTCTCGGGCGCCCACGAGGTGCTGGCGCTGGCGGTGGCCGGGATCCCGGCCGCGCTCTACGTAGGTTCCTGGTCGGAGTGGTCCTCGGACCCGGAGCGCCCGGTCGCCGTGGGCCCCGATCCCCAGTAGCACCCGTATAGCCGTACGAGGACGGGGGCCCGCTGCCGAAATGGCGCGGGCCTCCGTCCTCGTACGAACAACTGCCGTACTGCTCCTGCTAGTCCTACTACTCCTGCTTCTTCCTGCGCGTCCCGAACACGATCTCGTCCCAGCTCGGAACGGCCGCTCTACGACCCGGACGGACGCCGTCCGCCTCGGCCTGGCGGTCGGTGGAGCCGATGAGCCGGTCGCGATGGGCCCCTACGGAGCGGGGCATCAGGACGTCCGCGTACGCCGAACCGGCCGAGGCGGCGGGCGCCGGGGGCTCCTCCGCCTCGGGTTCCACGGCGGCGGGCTCCTCCGGGGGCTCCGAGGGGCGCTCGGGGACCACCATGTCGCCGCGGAAGCTCGGTACCGCCTCCAGGAGGCTGGTCAGCGAGTCGCGCTCGCTCTCCTCGACCGGCTCGGGAGACGGCAGCGCGGGACGCTCCGGGCGCTCCAGGGCACGGTCCAGCGGCCGGTCGCGCGGCAGCCGGGCGATCCGCGGCACGAACGGGAAGCTGGGCTCGGGCGTGGTGGAGAGGTCGTCGGACTCACCGATCAGCGAGCGCGCCTCGTCGTCGACGGCCTGGACGAGCCGCCGGGGCGGGTCGTACGTCCAGCTCGCCGAGTGCGGTTCGCCCGCGACCCGGTAGACCAGCAGGACCTCCCAGGTGCCGTCGTCGCGGCGCCAGGAGTCCCACTGGACGGTGTCCTTCTCGGCACCGCGCAGCGTCAGTCGCTCCTGGACGGCCTCGCCGAGCTGGGGGCCTGCGTTCTCGCCGGGGCGGCGGACCGGAGTCTTCCGGGCCCGCTCGGCCATGAAGGCGCGCTCCGCGAGGACGGGGCCCTCGAAGCGGCGCACCCGGTCGACGGGGATACCGGCGAGCTGGGCGACCTCCTCGGCGGAGGCGCCGGCACGTATACGTGCCTGAATGTCTCGGGGGCGGAGATGGCTCTCCACCTCGATCTCGATCTGGCCGAGGCGGGGACGGTCGCCGCGAACCGCGGCGCGCAGACGCTCGTCAATCGGAAGCGTGTACTCCGTGCTGTCCGCAGCCTTCAGCACCAGCCGTGTGCCGTCGTTAGAGACGGCCACGACACGCAGTTCGGGCATGGGGACCTCCCGGGTGGTGCCTGCCGACGTCACGTGCGTCGCTGCTTCCGCTAGTCGAGTGTGGCCTGCCCGGGTGCAGCCTGCCACAACCTTGCCGAGTTGCCCGGCGTGTCGGGCACGGGCCCTGACTCGCCGTTATGGCACGGTTACCTATTCGCAACGCTAAGTGACCAACTACATCACCCTGTGCAACTGGCCCCCTCTGGGCGGTCCATTGAGGCCGCGGACGCCCTGGCAGGAGACCGCACCCAGGGCTCGCAACAGTACTCCATTTGGACCACGTGCGTGGATTGGCACGCCGCCCAACTTCTTGTGGGGGGCGGGACTTGGCGGCCCGGAGCGGGGTTCGGGCGATCTTGAAAGTGGCGTACTTCACGCAATAGCCGGAAACGGAACTATTGGTTTCGACCGTACGTCCCTTTGTCGTACAGATAGTTGATCAGGTACGAGAAAGTGCGAGAAAGCGAGGCTAGGTCCAGGAATGCGTGCAAGGCCCGATGTCAGCAAGAAGCGGATCGATCTGAGCGTCCCTCACGTCGCGGGCAGTGCGGTGGCGGCGGTGGTGGCCGCCAAACTCGCCTCCTACTTCGGGGTCTACGGCACGATCCTCGGCGCCGGCGTCGTGAGCGCGATAGCCACCTCCGGAGGCTCCGTCTTCCAGCACTTCTTCAGCCGGACCGGCGCACAGCTCCGGGAGGCGACGGTCACGTCCAAGGAGGCGGAACAGAGCCCCGCGCGCCCGGGGGAGTTCACCAAGGGCACCGTCTACCGCGCGCGGGTGGGCAGTTGGAAGCGCCCGCTGCTCGCCGCGGCCCTCGTCTTCGGGGTCACCATGACCGGGATCACCGTGTACGAGCTGGTGTCCGGCGACAGCTTCAGCGGCGGCAAGGGGACCACGGTCAGCGCCGCCGTCACCGGACACGACACGTCGTCGTCCTCGAAGTCGGGTGACGGCGAGCCGAGTCCGGCCGATTCCCCGTCCGGCTCCCCGGACGGCTCGTCGGCCGACCCGGAGACGTCATCCGGCTCGACCGACGGCAACGCACCGTCCAACGGCGCTGGTACGACGTCGAGTCCGACACCGACGCCCAGCGCTTCGGACGGCGGCGGTACGCCGACCCCCACGCCGAGCGCGTCGGCTACTGACCCAGCACCCTCCGCAAGTAGTCGTTCTGGAACCGACGATCAGGATCCAGTCGATCCCGCAACGCCGTGAACTCGCCGAAGCGCGGATAGACCCCGGTGAAGTACTCGGCGTCCCGGGTGTGCACCTTGCCCCAGTGCGGCCGGCCCTCGTGCGCGGTGAGGATGCGCTCGGCGGCGGTGAAGTACGCCTGGTAGGGCGTGCCCCTGAACATGTGCACGGCGATGTAGGCAGTGTCCCGGCCGGAGGCGGTGGACAGGGCGATGTCGTCCGCCGGGGCGGTGCGGACCTCCACCGGATAGCTGATCCTGAAGTCCGAACGGTCGACCATGGCCTTGAGTTCCCGCAGCGTGTCCACCAGGGCCGCGCGCGGGACGGCGTACTCCATCTCGACGAACCGCACCCGGCGGGGCGAGGTGTAGACCTTGTAGGGGATGTCCGTGTAGGTCCGCGTGGACCAGGCCCGGGTGGAGATCTGGGCGATGGTCGGGATGGTCGCGGGTGCCGCGCGGCCGACCATGTTGGCCACCTGCCAGAGGCCGTTGGAGACGAACTCGTCCTCGAACCAGCCGGCCACCTTGCCCACCGGCTGCTCCGGGCCCGCGCTGCGGTTGTTGCGCTTGGTGTTGGTGCTGGCCGTGTGCGGGAACCAGTAGAACTCGAAGTGCTCGTTCTCGGCCCAGAGTTCGTCGAAGCGTCCGGTGACCTCGTCGAAGGTCATCGGCTCCTCGCGGGCGGTGAGCAGGAAGACGGGTTCCACGGCGAAGGTGATCGCGGTGACGATGCCCAGGGCGCCGAGGCCGATGCGGGCGGCCGCGAAGACCTCCGGGTGCTCCTTCTCGGAGCAGGTCAGCACGGAGCCGTCCGCCGTGACCAGCTCAAGTCCCTTGATCTGGGCGGCTATCGAGGCCGACTCACGGCCCGTGCCGTGCGTGCCGGTGCTGGTCGCGCCCGAGACCGTCTGCTCCATGATGTCGCCCATGTTCGTGAGCGACAGACCCTCGCGCGCGAGAGCCATGTTGAGTCTCTTGAGCGGGGTGCCCGCCTCGACCGTGACCGTCAAGGCATCGCGATCAATGTTGCGGATCCCGGTCAAGAGTTGAGGGCGGATCAACACACCGTCCGTGGCGGCGATCGACGTGAAGGAGTGCCCGCTGCCGACGGCCTTCACCGTCAGACCGTCCTCGCCGGCCCTCCGTACGGCCGCGGCCAGTTCCTCCACGGAGGCGGGCGTGACCTCCCGCGCGGGCCGCGACGCGACCGTGCCGCCCCAGTTACGCCACGTGCCGTTCTTCGCGCTCGCTGTGGTGCTCAACGGTGCCTCCCCGACCCGGCGCCGGTCTGCTGAGCCGGCGGTACCCGAGGAAACCCACCGCGACCGCGACGGCACCGGAGACGACCGGAACCCCGTACCCGGCACGCGCGCCGGCTGCGTCGATCACCCAGCCGGCGACGGAGGAGCCGAGCGCGACCCCGACCGCCAGGCCGGTGCTCACCCAGGTCATGCCCTCGGTGAGTTTCGCGCGAGGTACGTGCTCTTCTATGAGGGACATCGTCGTGATCATCGTGGGTGCGATGGACAGGCCCGCAAGGAACAGCGCCACGGCCAGAAGCGGCAAGTTTCCGACCAGTAGGAGGGGGATCATACTCACGGCCATCGCGCATATGCCCAGCAACCACCGACGTTCGGGGGCTCCCCGGAAGCGCAGCAGCCCGAACACGACTCCCGCCGCGCAGGAGCCCGCCGCGTACAGGGCGAGCACCACGCTGGCGCCGCCCTTGTGGCCCTGCTCGTCGGCGAACGCGACGGTGACCACGTCGACCGCCCCGAAGATCGCCCCGGTCGCCACGAACGTGGCCACCAGCACCTGGAGACCGGCGGTCCGCAGCGCCGAACCACCGCCCTCGTCCCCACGCGCGCGTGGGTGCGGCGCGGGCTCGGTGGCGCGCTGGGCGGTCAGCCAGAAGACACCGACCGCGAGGAAGCAGGCGGCGAGCAGGGGACCGGCCTCCGGGAACCACGCCGTGGACAGTCCGATGGAGATGATCGGCCCGAAGATGAAGCACACCTCGTCCACGACGGACTCCAGGGAGTACGCGGTGTGCAGTTGCGGGGTGCCCCGGTACACGGCCGCCCAGCGCGCGCGGACCATCGCGCCCAGGCTCGGCACGGATCCGATGCCGGCGGCGCACACGAACAGCACCCAGTCAGGCCACTCGAAGCGCGCGGCCAGCAGCAGCCCGGCCGCCGCGGTCAGCGCGACGAGCGTCGCCGGACGCAGCACCCGCCGTTGCCCGTACTGGTCGACCCAGCGCGAGATCCGCGGCCCGATCGCGGCGGCGGCCAGCGCGATGGTGGCCGACAGGGCGCCCGCGAGCCCGTAGCGCCCGTTGATCTGGGAGATCATCGTGACCACGCCGATGCCCATCATCGACAGGGGCATACGGCCGAGGAACCCCGCAGCGGAGAAGCCCTTGGAGCCGGGTGCGGCGAAGAGGGCGCGATAGGGGCTGGGCACGGTGTCTCCGGTCGGAAAGGAGCAGGGGGCGGCTCGGTGGTGATGCGGTGGCGGCTCGGTAAGGTGCGAATGCGGCTGATACAGCTTACGAGCAGGTCGACCCCGATGCACCCGACCGTGACGTGCGCGGATCCCCGCTCGGATCTCCGTTCAGGTGTTCTGTTCCGACGTCCGTTCGGATCTCCGTCAGACACCCCGCCCGTTTCCCGGCTGTCAGTGGCGGGTGGCAGGATCGGAGGCATGCCAGACGTGCTCGATGCCACCCCCTACGACGCCCTCCTCCTGCTCTCGTTCGGCGGCCCCGAAGGCCCGGACGACGTGGTTCCGTTCCTGGAGAACGTGACGCGTGGGCGAGGCATCCCCAAGGAACGCCTCAAGGAAGTGGGGCAGCACTACTTCCTGTTCGGCGGGGTCAGCCCCATCAACGACCAGAACCGCGCCCTCCTGGACGCCCTCCGCAAGGACTTCGCGGACCACGGCCTGGACCTGCCGGTCTACTGGGGCAACCGCAACTGGGCCCCGTACCTCACGGACACCCTGCGCGAGATGATCGCCGACGGCCGCCGCCGCATCCTGGTCCTCGCCACCAGCGCCTACGCCTCGTACTCGGGCTGCCGCCAGTACCGGGAGAACCTCGCCGACTCCCTGGCCGCCCTTGAGGCCGAGGGCCTCGACCTCCCCAAGGTCGACAAGCTGCGCCACTACTTCAACCACCCCGGCTTCCTGGAGCCGATGATCGACGGGGTCCTCGAATCCCTCGCCGACCTCCCCGAGGACGTCCGGGACGGCGCGCACCTCGCCTTCTCGACCCACTCCATCCCGACCGCCGCCGCGGACAGCTCCGGCCCGGTCGAGGACCACGGAGACGGCGGGGCGTACGTCGAGGAGCACCTGGACGTGGCCCGGCTGATCGCCGACGCCGTCCGCGAGCGCACCGGCGTCGACCACCCCTGGCAGCTCGTCTACCAGTCCCGCTCCGGCGCCCCGCACATCCCGTGGCTGGAGCCCGACATCTGCGACCACCTGGAGGAGCGCCACGCGGCCGGCGTCCCCGCGGTCGTCATGGCACCCATCGGCTTCGTCTCCGACCACATGGAGGTCCTCTACGACCTCGACACGGAGGCCACGGCCAAGGCCGCCGAACTGGGCCTGCCCGTACGCCGGTCGGCCACCGTGGGCGCCGACCCGCGCTTCGCCGCCGCGATCCGCGAGCTGGTCCTGGAGCGCGCCGCCGTCGAGAGCGGGCAACAGGTCACGCCCTGCGCCCTGGGCGCGCTCGGCGCCGGCCACAACCTCTGCCCGGTGGGCTGCTGCCCGGCTCGCGCCCCCCGCCCCGCCGCCGCGGGCGCCGACAGCCCCTACGCGTGAGGGGCGCCGTGACCGACTCTCTGCACCAGGAACTGCTCGGGCTGGGCCAGGAGGCCGCCCGCCGGAGCGGCGGACTGTTCCGGGACGGCCGTTCGGCCCGTGTCTCTCGCCCCGCCGCCGACAGCCCCTACGCCTGAGGAGCGCCGTGACCGACCCCGTGCACCAGGAACTGCTCGCACTCGCCCAGGAGGCCGCCTACAAGGCCGGCGCCCTGCTGCGGGACGGCCGCCCGGCCGACCTCGCGGTCGCCGCCACCAAGTCCAGCCCGATCGACGTCGTCACCGAGATGGACATCGCGGCCGAGAAGCTGATCACCGACCTGATCTCCGAACAGCGCCCCGATGACGGCTTCCTGGGCGAGGAGGGCGCCTCCGCCGAGGGCACCAGCGGTGTCCGCTGGGTCATCGACCCGCTCGACGGCACGGTCAACTACCTGTACGGACTGCCCACTTGGTCCGTCTCCATCGCCGCCGAGCTGGACGGCGAGACCGTCGCCGGGGTCGTCGCGGTCCCGATGCGCGGCGAGACGTTCCACGCGGTGCTCGGCGGCGGGGCGTGGGCCACGGGCGCGTGGGAGGGCGAACGCAGGCTCGCCTGCCGCCCGGCGGCGCCGCTGGAGCAGGCGCTGGTCTCGACCGGGTTCAACTACGTCACCGAGGTCCGTGTCCACCAGGCCGACGTGGCGCAGAAGTTGATCCCGTTGCTGCGCGACATCCGGCGGGGCGGTTCGGCGGCGGTCGATCTGTGCGATGTGGCCGCGGGGCGCCTGGACGGTTACTACGAGCGGGGGTTGAACCCGTGGGACCTCGCGGCGGGTGACCTGATCGCTCGTGAGGCGGGCGCCCTGACCGGTGGACGGCCTGGAGAGCGCCCCGCACGGGATCTGGCGATCGCGGGCACCCCGGGCGTCTTCGAGCCTCTCCAGCGGCTGTTGGAGGACTTTGGGGCCTGGCACGACTGACTTGGGTGGTCGGGGGG
>NZ_JBLTJC010000142.1:0-24414 GCF_048158785.1 Streptomyces colwelliae
GAGCCAGACCCGCCCAGCCGTCACCAGCGGCCCGCCCGCCTCCAGCCGCGCCCTCCCGGCCTTGACCAGTACCCACCCGGCTGCCGATAGGCGCCCAGCCGGCGCCTCGACCAGTACCCGCCCGGCGTTCGCCGGTACTCCTCCCTGCCCTACGCCCGCTGCCCGAACAGTTCCCGGAGCACGTCCTCCATGGTCACCAGCCCGGTCAGTCGGCCCTCCTCGTCGAGGACCGCCGCGAGGTGTGTGCGGCTGCTGCGCATCGCGGTGAGGACGTCGTCCAGCGGGGTGTCCTCCTTCACGTTCGCGATGGACCGCATGTCCTCGACCTTGAACGGCTCGTTGCGTGGCGAGGCGTCCAGCGCGTCCTTGACGTGCAGGTAGCCGATGATCCGGCGCTCGCCGTCCACCACGGGGAAGCGGGAGAAGCCGGACTCCGCCGACAGCACCTCCAGCTCCGCCGGGGTGATGCCGGCGACCACGTAGTCGACGCGTTCGAGGGGGAGTACGACGTCCCGCACGGGCCGTCTGCCCAGCTCCAGCGCGTCGTTCAGCCGCTCCAGGGCCCGTTCGTCGATCAGCCCCGCCTCGCCGGAGTCCCGTACGATCCGGGCCAGTTCGGCGTCCGAGAAGGATGCCGTCACCTCGTCCTTGACCTCGACCCGCAGCAGCTTGAGCAGCGTGTTGGCGAACGCGTTGATCGTGAAGATCACCGGGCGCAGCGCCCGGGACAGCGTCACCAGCGGCGGCCCGAGGAGCAGCGCGCTGCGCACCGGTTCGGCCAGGGCGATGTTCTTCGGCACCATCTCGCCGAGCAGCATGTGCAGATAGGTCGCCGCGGCGAGCGCGATCACGAAGGACACCGCGTGCCCCGCGCCCTCCGGCACGCCGACCGCGTGGAACACCGGTTCCAGCAGATGCGCGATCGCCGGTTCCGCGACGATACCGAGCACCAACGTGCAGAGCGTGATGCCGAGTTGGGCCGCGGCCATCAGCGCCGACACGTGCTGCAAACCCCACAGCACGCTCTTGGCCCGCCGGTCGCCGTCCTCGGCGTACGGCTCGATCTGGCTGCGGCGCACCGAGATCAACGCGAACTCGGCGGCCACGAAGAAGGCGTTGACGACCAGCGTCGCCAACCCGATCAGCAGTTGTACGGCGGTCACAGCTCCCCCTTCGCGGAGTCGGAACCGGATCCGGAATCCGAGCCGGAACCGGTGTCGTCGAGCGGCGCGTGCAACAGCAGTCGCGCGGCCCGCCGCCCGGACGCGTCGACCACGTCGATCCGCCACCCGGCGACCTCGACGACGTCACCGACCTCCGGAATCCGCCCCAGCTCAGTGGCCGCCAGACCGGCCAGCGTCTCGTACGGTCCCTCCGGCGCCCGCAGTCCCACGCGCGCGAGCTGGTCCACACGGGCGGCGCCGTCCGCCGAGTACAGAGTGCGGCCGTCGTCGTCCGCCCCGGCCGGGGCCAGGTCGGGCGTCTCGTGCGGATCGTGCTCGTCCCGCACCTCTCCCACGACCTCCTCGACGATGTCCTCCAGGGTCGCGACCCCCGCCGTACCGCCGTACTCGTCGATGACGACGGCCATCGTGCGCTTGCCGGACAGCCGGTCCAGGAGGCGGTCCACGGTCAGGGACTCCGGGACGAGGAGGGGTTCGCGCATCACCTCGGAGAGGGGGAACCGGGTCCGCCGGTCCGCGGGTACCGCCAGGACGTCCTTGATGTGGACCGTGCCGACGACCTCGTCGAGGTTGCCCCGGAACACCGGGAAGCGGGACAGCCCGGTCGCCCGGGTCGCGTTGGCCACGTCCTCGCAGGTCGCCTGGGCGTCGAGGGCGACGACCTGGACGCGGGGCGTCATCACGTTCTCCGCGGTGAGGTCGGCGAGGTTCAGCGTCCGTACGAACAGCTCGGCCGTGTCCGGCTCCAGGGCGCCCTCCCTGGCGGAGTGCCGGGCCAGCGCGGCCAGCTCCTGCGGCCCGCGCGCGGAGGCCAGCTCCTCGGCGGGCTCCAGGCCGAAGGCCCGCACCACATGGTTGGCCGTGTTGTTCAGATGGCTGATGAACGGGCGGAACGCGGCACTGAACCAGCGCTGCGCGTTCCCCACCCGCTTCGCCACGCTGAGCGGCGACGAGATCGCCCAGTTCTTCGGCACCAGCTCGCCTACGACCATCAGGAACACCGTCGACAACGCCGTACCCAGCACCAGCGCGACGGACTTCGACGCGGAGTGCGAGATGCCCAGCGATTCGAGCGGGCCCGCGATCAGCGCGGCGATCGACGGCTCGGAGAGCATGCCGACGACCAGATTGGTGACGGTGATGCCGAGCTGTGCCCCGGAGAGCTGGAACGTCAGATTCCGTACGGCCTTCAGGGCACCCGCGGCGCCCCGCTCACCGCGCTCGACCGCGCGCTCCAGCTGGCCGCGCTCGACGGTGGTCAGCGAGAACTCGGCCGCGACGAAGGCACCACAGGCCAGCGAGAGCAGGATCGCCACCAGCAGCAGGAGCACTTCGGTCATCGGGTCACCTCCGTCCCATGATCGGACAGGGCAGGGAGGTTCGCGCGATGTCGCGCGCCGGGACTGGGAGGCTCGCCCATGGGCGGACGCTCACACCTTTCGAAAGATTCAGAGGTTCGGGGTGGTCCGCCAATAGTAAAGGATGGGCAAAGCGATCAGGTGGTGAGGTGTTTCACCCAGCGCCGCCACTGCTCCTCGGGTGCGTACCCCGCCGCGCGCCACGCATGCCGGCCCGTCTCGTTGCGCTCCAGCACCATCGCGTCACCGCGGCGCCCGCCCAGCGCCACGAACCGCTCCTCGGCCGCCGTGAGCAGTGCCGAGCCGATGCCCTGCCGGCGGTGCTCCGGGTGTACGGCCAGCCGGTAGAGGTGGCAGCGCCAGCCGTCGAAACCGGCGATCACGGACCCGACGAGCCGCCCGTCACGTTCCGCGAGGATCAGCGCGTCCGGGTCCCTGGTGACGAGCCTGGCCACGCCGTCGCGGTCGTCGCTGATGCTCGTGCCTTCGGCGGCCTCGCGCCAGAAGGCCAGGACGGCGTCGATGTCGGAGAGGGCAGCGCTACGGATATGAAGATCACTCATGGGGCGAGCCAAGCAGAGGGGCGGCGGGCGTGGCGAGCGGGTTTCGCCGCAGTTCCTCGGCCACCGGCGCGAACGCCTCCATGTACGGCTCCAGCACCGTGAGATACGAGAATCCGTACCGGTCGCGCAGCGCGCGCAGCTTCGCGGTGATCTCGTCCAGGGTGCCGACCAGCATGACGGGCAGGTCCAGCACCTGCTCCAGGGTCAGGTCCGGCCGACGGTCCAGCAGGGGCCTGAGCGCGCTCGCGGGGTCGTCGGTCACGGCCACCACCTGGATCAGGAGGTTGAGTTCGGCGGGCTCTTCGCGGCCGTCCGCGAACCCCCGGTACCGGGCGACCCGTTGGCCGAACTCGGCGGCGTCGACCGGCGCAAGCCTGCCCGTCGTACTGCCCGGTTCCAGGCTCGCGCCCGCGAACGCCGCGATGTCCGCGTGCTCGGCGGTCAGGCGCAGCATGCGGTCGCCGTTGCCGCCCAGGAGGAGCGGTACCCGGCGGTTCGCGGCGTCCAGCAGTCGCCCCAACTCCTCGATGGTGCGCCGCAGATGGTCGACGCGCTCGCCCGGCGAACCGAAGGGCAGCCCCGCCGTGTCGTGCTCCGCCTGTACATAGCCGGTACCGAGGCCGAGTTCGAGGCGTCCGCCGGTCAGGTCGTCGGTCGTCGTCACCTCGCGGGCCAGCAAAGTCGGGTTCCAGAAGCCCGCGTTGAGCACGAACGTACCCACCTGCGGCCGTTCGGTCGCGCCGGCCGCCGCGACCAGTGCCGGGAACGGCGCGACCATGCCGAGGTGGTCCGGGACGAGGAGCACGTCGTAGCCGAGTTCCTCGACCCGCCGGCATCTCGCGCGCCACTCGTCGGCGGGCGCGGACGTGAGCAGGCTGGCCCCGAAGCGGAACGGGCGCGGCATGAACTCTCCTCGCAGACAGGTGACCTGACCGAGCGTCACGTGATCGGAGTTGCTGTCGCGATTCCATCACTCGTGCGCGATCGCCGCCAGCACGTTCATACGCGACGCACGCAGCGCGGGGAGCAGCGCCGCCACGATGCCGACCACCGCCGAGCCGATCACCACCGCGACGATCGTGGTCCACGGAATCGCGAGCGCCGTCATGCCTTGCAGCGCCAGGACCTGTTGCGCGCACACGCCCCACACCAGGCCGAGACCGAGCCCCAGCACCGCGCCGAACACCGCGATCACCACCGACTCCAGCCGGATCATCCGCCGCAGTTGGCGCCGCCCGAGTCCGATCGCGCGCAGCAGGCCGATCTCGCGGGTGCGCTCCACGACCGACAGGGCAAGGGTGTTGACCACGCCGAGCACCGCGATGACGATCGCAAGCCCGAGTAGCGCGTACACGAGGTAGAGCAGTACGGCGATCTGGTCGTGGACGAGCTTCTTGTAGTCGGCCTGGTCGCGGACCTGGACCTGCGGATAGGGCTTCAGCGTCGTCTCCAGCGCCTTGCGGAGCTGGTCGGCGCCGGTGCCCGAGGCGGCGTTCACGTACAGCGAGGAGTCCTGGCCGTTCGGGACGTACTTCTCGACCGTGGCGATCCCGAAGAACAGCCCGCCCTGCGTCCCGAACCCGTCCGCCGAGCCCTGGTCGCTGAGGGCGCCCACCGTCAGCTTCGTGGTGCGGCCGCCCGGGAACTCGACGGGGAGCACACTGCCGATCCGTACGCCGTGCTTCTTCGCGAAGTCGACGTCCATGGCGAGATGCCCGGCGGCGAGTGCCGAACTCGTGTCGCCCGCCGCGTACTTGATGTGAGCGACGTCGTCCAGCGGGGTGTCGTATCCGGCAGCCGTCGTCTCCACCCGCTTGCCGTCCGGCAGCCGGACCGCGAGCGGCGCGAAGCGGGCCCTTACGACGAGACCGACGCCCTCGGTGGCGCGTACCTGGTCCGTGACCTCCTTGGAGAACGGCAGGAAGTTGCCGTTCTGGATCACGAAGTCGGCGCCCAGGGTCTTGTCGATCTGCTGGTCGAAGGACTTGGACATGGACGCGCTCGCCACCGACATCCCGCCGACCAGGGCGAGCCCCACCATCAGGGCCGCCGCGGTGGCGCCCGTACGGCGCGGGTTGCGCAGGGCGTTGCGCTGGCTCATCCGGCCGACCGAGCCGAACAGGGCCGGGAAGGCGCCGCCCAGCACCCGGATCATCGGGCGGACCAGGAGGGGGCCCGCGATCACGGTCGCGATCAGGGTGAGGACGATGCCGAGGCCCAGAAGGGAGGAGGACGAGGCCGTGCTCGTCGCGGCGGCGCAGCCCCCCAGCGCGGCGACACCGAGCGCCCCGACGATCGAACCGACGACCGCGCGCACCCTCAACGGCCGCCCCACGCCCGCGACTTCGGCGTCCGCGAGGGCCGCCATCGGGGAGACGGTCGCAGCGCGCCGGGCCGGGAGATACGCGGCGACGAAGGTGACGCCGACCCCAACCACGTACGCCGCCACCGGAGTCGGCCAACCGACCACCATCTCCGTGGTCTTGAGGTTCATGCCGAACGCGGTCATCAGCTTGATCAGCCCGGCCGCGAGCCCGATTCCGGCCGCAAGACCGAGAGTCGAACCGACCAGCCCGAGCAACAGCGCCTCGGTGAGCACCGACCGCCGCACCTGCTTGCGGTCCGCGCCCAGGGCGCGCAACAGGCCCAGTTCGCGGGTGCGTTGGGCGATCAGCATCGAGAACGTGTTGACGATCAGGAACACGCCGACCAGGACAGCGATGCCAGCAAATCCCAGCATCACGTACTTGATGACGTCGAGGAAACCGCCCAGATCGGCGGCGGCCGACTTCGCCTGCTCGTCGGCCGTCTTGATGTCGTACGTGCCGGAGGAGTCGATCGCGGCGGTCACCCGCTGCTTGAGTACGGCGTCGTCGACGCCCTTCGTCGCGTCCACCGAGATGCTCGTGGCGCGGTCGGGCGCGCCGAGCAACTGGTCCTTCGCGGTGGCGGGGTCGAGGAAGACCAGCGCGGCACCCGGGTTGGTGGTGGTGAAGGTGGCGATGCCGACGATCTGGACCTTGAAGCTGCCGGGCTGTGCCTGCACGGTCAGGGTGTCGCCGATGCTCACGTGCTTGTTGTCGGCGGTGTCCGCGTCGAGGAGGGCCTCGCTGGCACCCTGCGGGGCATGCCCCGAGGTCAGCTTCACCGGGCTGCGGTCGGTGAGGTACCAGTCGGTGGCGATGGTGGGAGCGCCCGTGGTCGGGCCGACCGACTTGTTCTTGCTGTCGACGACCACGATGTTCTCGACGGACACGTCGGCGTGGGTCGTGGCGACCCCGGCCACCTTCGCCACCTGCCCGGCGAGCGAGGCGGGCACGGTCTCGGTCGCGCCGGTGGGCACCGAGGACTTGAGGTCCTGCTTCGGCTCCACGGTGACATCGGCCGACGTCGACGCGAAGAGCCGGTCGAAGGTACGGGTCACCGTGTCGGAGAAGATCAGGCTGCCGGCCACGAACGCCACGGACAGCACGACGGCGAGCGCCGAGAGCAGCAGCCGTCCCTTGTGCGCGAGGAAGCTCCGGAGGGTCGCCTTCAGCACGGGGTCAGTCCTTGTCGAGGGTTACGTCGGGTGTGCCGGTCGTGTCCTGCGAGGGGCCGGGCCCAGGACCATGCCCAGGACCCTGCCCAGGCCCAGGACCGAGACCGGAGGTGTCGAACTGCCCCCTCGCCAGGTCGAACCGTTTCATCCGCTCCAGCACCGCCTCCGCCGTGGGCCGCTCCATCTCGTCCACGATCCGTCCGTCCCCGAGGAAGAGCACCAGGTCGGAGTGGGCGGCGGCGCCCGGGTCGTGGCTGACCATGACCACGGTCTGCCCGAGGTCGTCGACGGCGTCGCGCAGGAAGCCGAGAACCTCCAGACCGGCCCGCGAGTCGAGGTTGCCGGTCGGTTCGTCCGCGAAGATCAGCTCGGGGCGGGAGGCGAGCGCCCGCGCGCACGCCACGCGCTGCTGCTGGCCCCCGGAGAGCTGGGACGGCCGGTGTTTGAGCCGGTCGCGCAGCCCGAGCGTGTCGATGACCTGGTCCAGCCACTTCTGGTCCGGTTTCTGGCCGGCGATGTCCATGGGCAGGGTGATGTTCTCGGCCGCGTTCAGGGTCGGGATGAGGTTGAACGACTGGAACATGAACCCGATCCGGTCCCGGCGCAGCCGCGTCAGCTCACGGTCCTTCAGCCCCGTGATCTCGGTGTCGCCGAGCCACACCTGTCCGGCCGAAACGGTGTCGAGCCCCGCCAGGCAGTGCATCAGCGTGGACTTCCCGGAGCCCGAGGGGCCCATGACCGCGGTGAAACGGCCGCGCGCGATGTCCACGTCCACCGAGTCCAGGGCGAGCACGGCCGTCTCGCCCGAGCCGTACGCCTTGGTCAGAGCGCGGGCGCGGGCCGCGATCCCGCCGGCCGAGGCGTGGCCTGGAGCGTGCTCCGCAGCAGATGTGGACAAGACAGCCCCCTGGGATTCCCTCGCTCGTCGACGTTCCGAGACGTTCCGACGCCGTCGTCGACGTTCCGGCGCCTTCCTCGCGGGCCGAGCCTAGTGTGATGCGCCACACAGCCGATATCCCCCGTGCGGCCGAGGCGGTCTCCATCCCAGGTCGGGCCCCCGATACCGGTGTAAGGGGCACTCTCCACCCATGGGCTGAGCCCTTGCCGGTGCTAGCGATCCGGCGCTAGCGTCTAGGTATGGCGAAGACCCAGCTGAACGTACGCGTGGACGAGGGCACCGCCCGCGCGGCCCGTGAGCGTGCCCTGGCCCGTGGCATGAGCGTCAACCGGTACATAGAAGAGCTGGTCAGACAGGACACCGGGGAGGTCGGCCACACCTTCGTCGAGGCCGCGGCCGACTTCATGAAGCAGTACGAGTCCGTCTTCGCCGACGAGTTCGGCGCCGACGGGACGAGCACCCGCGAAGGTCGCCGCTGATCCCTTGAACAACCTCAGGATCGATCTCGCCTGGCTGCTGATGCTCGCCGAACACAACACACCCGGAGACCCCCAGGTCACCGACTGGGGCGCGCTCGTCGCCGCCGTCGCGCGCCACCAGGCGGACATATTCGACGTCCCGGTCTACGACAGCCCGTACGCGCGCGCCGCCGCCCTGCTCCAACTCCTCATCCACGTGCCCGCGTTGGAGCGCTCGAACGCCCTCTTCGCCTCCGCCGTCGCGTACGCCTACCTCGTCGCCAGCGGCCTGAAGGTCGTCACCTCGCCCGAACAGGTCCGCGATCTGGCCCGGTTGGTCAAGAGCGGCGAGGCGTCGGTCGACGACATCGCGCAGGAGCTGCGCCAGTGGAGCCTGTGATCACTAGCCGGTGATCACGGTGATCACTCCTGTGTGTCAGGGCGCCACGCGGTGCCCAGGACGCAGTACGAGCTCGGCAGCGTAGGTCCCTTCTCCGGGATCAACACCCGCCGGTACGGCCCGAGTTCGAACCCGGCGTCGCGCAGCGCGGCGACCGGGTCGCGGGCCAGATGGCAGCCGCCGTTCAGCGGCGGCCACAGCGTGCGGTCCAGGGCGCGCTGGGTGAACGCCATCGCCGGTCCGCCGCCCTTGCCGTGCTCGAAGAACCGCACGACCCCGCCGGGCCGCAGCACCCGTCGTACCTCTGCGAGCGCCCGCGGTACGTCGCGCACGCTGCACAGCACCAGAGACAGGACGACCGCGTCGAAGGCCTCGCCCTTGACGGGCAGCTTCTCCGCCGCGCCCGGCACCACGTCGACGGGCACCTCGGAGCGGAGCGCGGACTCCACGGCCAGCTGCCGCAGGGTCCGCTCGGGTTCGATCGCGACGACCTCCGAGACGGCGCTCGGATAGTGCGCGAAGTTCAGGCCGTTCCCGGCCCCGATCTCGATCACCCGCCCGGAGAGCCCGGCGAGCAGCCGGTCCCGCATCCCGGCCAGGCCGAGCTTCGACTCGGCGCTCACACTGAAACGGGCGTAGTAACGGGCGAACAGCGGGTGGTGGACGGCGTCCCGCGGCACTGTGCCGGAGCCTGCGGACCGTAGCGGCATGACGACCTCCCGGACCGGACCGGGCCGAAGCCGGTCCCTACCGGGATTGTCCCCCCTGCCGCCCTTGACCACCCCCGCTGCCGCCACGAGCCGGTCAGGAGATGAAGTCGCGCACCTGCTCGTAGACGCCGTGGTCGTTGTTCATGTCGGTGTGCGAGATGCACCCGACGTCGACGTTGGTCGCGCCGCTCAGCTGGGCCGAGGTGTCCGGGTCGATCGCCGCGTCGCAGTCCGACCAGTAGGCCGCGTACGACACGCTGCCGGGCGTCTCGTCACCGGAGTTGAGCGCCGTGAGGAACGAACTCCCCGTCTGCATCTCCTTGCAGGACGTGTACAGCCAGCCGCACAGCGAGGCCACGGAGGTGCCGTGGTTGACGCCGGCGACGGACACGAAGTGGTCGACGTACGACGTACCGCTCAGGTTCTTGAGGAAGTAGCGGGAGCTGAGCGTCCCCATGGAGTGACCGACGATGTCGACCTTCGACGCCCCGGTCTGCGCGAGCACGCTCTTGACCTCGGTGGCCAGCTGGGAGGCCGTGGTGACGTTCGACTGCGTCCAGTCGTACGACCACGCGAACAGCTCGGACGAGGAGTAGCCGTCGGCCTCGAAGTCCGCGACCCAGTCGTCCCAGCCGCTCGCCGAACCGCTCAGGCCGTGCACGAAGACGATGGGATCGTGGCTCGCCGCCTGAGCGGGCGTCGAGGCCAGGGAGAGTGACAGAAGGAGCGAGGTGGTCACGGCCGACAGAGCCGTAACGATGCGACGCTTGTGGCGCTGCATGATGCCTCCTGATACGGGTGGGGTTGTCAGGAGTGTCAGCGGGGGTCTACGCGCGCCGCATCGGTGAAATCGCCGGTCTTTACGGGTGAATTAACTCGCCAGTAACGTCAGTTGTGTGCTGACTCCGGTGAACCCCACTTCCCTAGACCGCACTTCGCCACCGTCGCGCATCGACACAGGGCGAACCCTCGACCCCGCGCTCCCCGAAGGGGTCCGTATCCGGCTGCTGCGCGCGGTCTACGGCGATCCGCGCGCCGCCGCCGAACTCCTCCCGCGCCTGACCCCACGCCAGGCCGCGGGCCTCGACCCCCTCCCGACCGAACCGGCGTCCCTGGCGCCGGAGTTGCTGACCCGGTACCGCCGGGAGATCCGTGCGCTGCCCGACGGCACGCGACTGCTTCTGCTGCTCGCCGCGGCGGACCAGTACCCGGTCGCGACGCATGCCTTCCTGCGCGCCGTCGCGGCGGGGCGGCTCGACACCCGGCCCCTGGAAGCCGCCGAGACGGCCGGGGTCGCGCACGCGACGGCCGGCGGGGTCGTCTTCCGCGACGCGTGGACGAGGATCGCCGCGTACGAGACGGGGTCGCCGGCCGACCGGCGCGACGTCCACCGGCTGCTGGCACGGGTGTTGCGCGCCGAGGGCGAGACACCGCGACGTTCCTGGCACCGGGGCGCGGGAGCGCTCGGCCCCAGCGCTCGGCTCACCGCGGAACTCCGCACGGCCGCGCAACAGGCACGTGACGCCGGTGAACACCCCCTCGCCTGCGCCCTCGTCGAACGCGCCGCCGCGCTCTCCCTCGACCCCCGTGAACAGTCCCGCCTCCTCAACCGCGCCGCTGGCGACGCCTGGCAGTCCGGCGAGGGAGACCGGGCGCGAAGACTCGCGGCCGCGACGGACAGCGACGCGTTGAACGGGGTGTTCGCGCTGCGGGCGGGGAACGCGGCGGAGGCGTTCGACGCGTTGCTGACGGCGGTGGCACGGCGCGAACCGGAGGGATCCGGCGCCGACTTGAGACAGGCGTCCCGGTCGGCCGAGGTACCCCGCATGGTCGCCGTACCCCGAACTCCCGCCCCCGACCACGCCGTTCACCTCCTCGCCCGGGCCACCGAGGCCGCCGTCTACACCGGGGACCTGAGACGGTGCCGGGAGGCGGCGGCCGTCGCCTCCCGGATCGGGATCGTGCCGCACGGGACACTCGGGGGACTGGCCGCCGCTTTCGAGGGGCGGTACGAGGACGCGCGGGATCTGCTCAAGGCCGCCGCCGGGCGGTGCGGTCCCGGAGGGGACCCCACCCTCCTCATCCACGCGGGGATCGCCGCGCTGATGCTCGGCGACCACACCCGTGCCACCACCGCCACCGTGCGGGCGGCGGCCTCGGCCCGCGCGCGGGGCGCGACCGTGGTCGTGGCGCAGGCGATGGAGTTCCGGGCGTACGCCGAGTTCTGGACCGGTCATCCGCGGGCCGCGGAGACGGCCGCGGCGGACGCTCTGTGGCAGGCGCACGCCACCGGCCAGGACAACGGCGCGTGTCATCTTCAGGCCGCGCTCGCCATGTTCGCCGCGCTCACCGGGGACGGTGACGTCTGCCGGGAACGTGCCGCCGCCGCCCGCTCGTACGCCCTCGGACGCGGCCTGGGGCTGCCCGCCGCCCTCGCCCAATGGGCGCTCGCCTACCTGGACTTGAGCAGTGGCCGCTTCGCCGCCGCCGCGGCCCGGCTGCGCGCGCTCGCCGGGTTCGGGCCGGGGCACGGGCACCGGGCGATCCGGCATCTGGCCACCCCGCACTACGTCGAGGCCGCCGCCCGCAGCGGCGACACCCGTATCGCCCGTGCCGCACACGCCGACTACGACCGCTGGGCACGGGCCGTCCGCAGCCCCGACGACCTTGCCCTGAGCGCCCGTTGCCGGGCCCTGCTCGCGCCCGGCGACGAAGCCGTCGAGCACTACCGCAGCGCCCTCGACCTGCACGCGCGCGGCACCCGTGACTTCGAACGGGCCCGCACCGAGCTGCTGTTCGGCGGCGCCCTGCGCCGACTGCGCCGCCGCACCGAGGCCCGCGACCGCCTGCACACCTCGCTGGAGGCCTTCGAGTCCTTCGGCGCCCCGCACTGCGCCGCCCAGGCCCGCGCCGAACTCCGCGCCCTCGGCACCCCGGTGGCCGCGACCGGCCTCCCCACACCCGGAGCCCTCGACCCGACCACCCGTCTGACCGCCCAGCAACTGATGGTCGCCCGCATGGCGGCCGACGGCGCCACCAACCGCGAGATCGCCGTCCGCCTCGCCCTCAGCCCCCGCACGATCGACCACCATCTGCGCGGTGTCTTCAGCCGGTTGGGCATCCGGTCCCGCATCGAACTGGTACGGCTGCTCGCCGAAGGGGAGGCCTCCTAGGAGGGCCCACTGCCCCAAGCAGCCGCAGCTTCCCGCCCCCGGAACCCGTCCGCATCCCACACTCCGTCGAGCCGCGGCGCCAGCCAACTCGGCGCCGCCGCACGGAAGGCGGCGGGCGCGAGAGACCCCGCACCCTCCGGCAGCGCCCCGAGCAGCGGCGCCTCCGCCACCTCCGGCAGATCGGCCACATTGCAACGCGACGCCAGATCAGGCGAGTTGGGCCAACTCCCGATCACCACGCCCAGCAAGTCAAGGCCCTGGGAACGGAGTTCACGGGCCGTCAGTTCCGTCGTGTTCAGGGTGCCCAGGCCCGCCGACGCCACGACCAGGACCGGCGCCCCCAGCAACCGCGCCGCGTCCGCCAGCGTGCCGCCCTCCGCGTCGAACCGTACGAGCAGTCCGCCCGCGCCCTCGACCAGCACCAGGTCGTGCTCGGTGGCCAACTTCTGGGCGGCTTCCGCGACTTCGTGCGGGCGGACCGGCGCCATACCGGCCCGGCGCGCCGCCGTGCCCGGTGCCAACGGCTCGGGATACCGGGCGAGTTCGGTCGCCGTCACGGCACCCGCGAGTCGCGCGACCTCGTCGGCGTCCCCGCGCTCGTCCGGCCGTAGACCCGTCTGGGCGGGCTTCAGGACGGCCACCGTGCGGCCGGCCGCGAGCGCCGCCGCGGCGACGGCGGCCGTGGTGATCGTCTTGCCGACCTCCGTGCCCGTGCCCGTGATCACCAGTACCGGCATGTCATCCCTCCCGCGCCGCCGCGCACACCGCGCGGGCGATCCGAGCCAGGTCGGCGTCGCCCGTGACGTACGGCGGCATCGTGTAGACGAGGTCGCGGAACGGCCGCAGCCACACGCCCTCGCGTACGGCCGCGTCCGTGGCGGCCTTCATGTCGACGGCGTGGTCGAGCTGGACCACGCCGATGGCGCCGAGGACGCGGACGTCCTGGACGCCCGGGATCTCCCGCGCCGGGGCGAGGCCCTCCCGCAGGCCCGCCTCGATGCGCTTGACCTCCGCCAACCAGTCCTGGTTCAGGAGGAGTTCGAGCGAGGCACAGGCCACGGCCGCCGCGAGCGGGTTGCCCATGAAGGTCGGGCCGTGGGCGAGGACCGGCACCTCGCCCCGCGAGATGCCCTCGGCCACGCGTGACGTGCAGAGCGTCGCCGCCATCGTCATGTAGCCGCCGGTCAGCGCCTTGCCCACGCACATCACGTCCGGTGTGACGGCCGCGTGCTCCGCCGCGAAGAGCGCGCCCGTGCGGCCGAAACCCGTCGCGATCTCGTCGAACACCAGCAGCACGTCGTGCGCGTCGCACGCCTCGCGCAGCACCCGCAGATACGCGGGGGAGTGGAACCGCATCCCGCCCGCGCCCTGCACCACCGGCTCCACGATCACCGCGGCCAGTTCGTCCGCGTGCCGCTCGATCAGCTCGCGCAGATGGTCGGCGTACGGCTCCTCGTAGCCGGCCGGAGGCGCGTCGGCGAACACCTGGCGGGGGAGCACCCCCGACCACAGCTCGTGCATCCCGCCGTCGGGGTCGCACACCGACATCGGCTGCCAGGTGTCGCCGTGGTAGCCGCCGCGCCAGGTCAGCAGGCGCTGTTTCGCCGGTCGGCCGAGCGAGCGCCAGTACTGGAGGCACATCTTCACCGCCACCTCGACCGACACCGAACCCGAGTCGGCGAGGAAGACGTGCTCCAGGCCGTCCGGAGACATGTCGACAAGGAGCTTCGCCAGTCGTACGGCGGGCTCGTGCGTGAGCCCGCCGAACATCACATGGCTCATCCGGCCGAGCTGCTCGTGCGCGGCCTCGTTGAGCACGGGGTGGTTGTAGCCGTGGATCGCCGACCACCAGGACGACATCCCGTCGACCAACTCGCCCCCGCCGTCCGCCAGTCGGAGCCGCACCCCGCTCGCCGACTCCACGACGAGCGGGTCGACACGGCCGGGCATCGGACCGTACGGATGCCAGACGTGCCGCCGGTCCAGCTCCAGCAGCTCCGGGACGGGCAGGGGGCCGATCGGGTCAGGCATTGGGCGCGAGATCCGTTCCGGCACCTCGACGGCGTACGGAGACCAGGTCCCGGCGGACCTCGTCGACCTGCGGTGCGGGGGCGGACGTAGACGCGGCAGCGGGAGCGGAACCACAGACTCCGGCGCCCTCGTGTCCACCGCAGCCACCAGTGGCGCCCTCGTGCCCGCCGCAGCCCCCGCCGCAGCCGGCGTCCTCGTGCGAACCGCAGCCGCCCGCCGTCGCCCGGTGCTGCGGCAGGGTCACCTCGCCCGCGCCCTCCACCTCGAAGCCCGCGTCCGCGATCATCTCCAGGTCGGCGTGGCCGGCCTGGCCCTCGGACGTCAGGTAGTCGCCGAGGAAGATCGAGTTGGCGAGGTTCAGGGCGAGGGGCTGCATCGTGCGCAGGTGGACCTCACGGCCGCCCGCGATACGGACCTCGACGTCCGGGCAGACGAAGCGGACCATCGCGAGGATGCGCAGACACCGCTGCGGGGTGAGGTGCCACTCGGCGGCGAGCGGGGTGCCCTCCATCGGGATCAGGAAGTTGACCGGCACCGAGTCCGGGTCCAGCTCGCGGAGGGAGAAGACGACGTCGATCAGGTCCTCGTCCGTCTCGCCCATCCCGGCGATCAGGCCGGAGCAGGCGGACAGCCCGGCCGCGTGCGCCTTCTGCACGGTGTCGACCCGGTCGGCGTACGTGTGGGTGGTGGTGATGTCCCCGTACGTCGACTCGGACGTGTTGAGGTTGTGGTTGTAGGCGTCCGCGCCGGCCTCGCGCAGCCGGTCGGCCTGGCCGTCGGAGAGCAGACCGAGGCAGGCGCACACCTCGACGCCCTCGTTCTGGTCCTTGATCGCCTTGATGGTGCCGGCGACCCGTTCCACGTCACGGTCTGTCGGACCCCGCCCGGAGGCGACCAGGCAGACGCGCTTGGCGCCTCCCGCCACTCCGGCCGCCGCGGCCTTCGAGGCAGCGTCGGGTTTCAGCCACGTGTACTTCAGGATCTCGGCCTTGGAGCCGAGCCGCTGCGAGCAGTACGAGCAGTCCTCGGGGCACAGGCCGGACTTCAGGTTGACGAGGTAGTTGAGCTTCACCCGTCGGCCGAACCAGTGCCGGCGCACCTTTCCGGCCGCGGCCACGACATCGAGCAGGTCGTCGTCCGAGGTGGCGAGGACGGCGAGAGCTTCCGCGCGGGTCGGCAGCTCGCGCCGAAGCCCCTTGTCCACGAGCGTGTTCAGCAGGTCCATGAGATCCGATCCTGTCCTACGGGACCGCTTGCGGCCAAGGAGAGAACGAACAAGACATGGGGCTGGGCGTGTGGGTATCACCACACCATGGGGGGCTCGTCGTCCGATTAGTGTCTGTGCACTGCCTACAAAAGCCCCGGAGGAACCATGGCGTTCGGCTGGATCGACGAGCAGGCGGAGCAGCGCCGTCGCGCCGGGCTCGTACGCACCCTGCGGCCCCGTCCCGCCGACTCGCCGCTCCTCGATCTCGCGAGCAACGACTACCTGGGTCTGGCGCATCACCCCGAGGTCGTCGAGGGGGCCGCCGCCGCGGCGCGGACCTGGGGCGGGGGGTCGACCGGGTCGCGGCTCGTCACCGGTACGACCGAGCTGCACGCCCGACTGGAGCGCGAACTGGCCGAGTTCTGCGGGTTCGAGGCGGCCCTCGTCTTCTCCTCCGGCTACGCGGCCAACCTCGCCGCGGTCACCACGCTCGCGCCGCACGGCTCGCTGATCGTCTCCGACGCGGGCAACCACGCCTCGCTGATCGACGGCTGCCGGCTGGCGCGGGGCGCCACCCAGGTCGTAGGACACGCCGATCCGGATGGTGTGCGCAAGGCGCTGCGGACGCACGAGGGGCAGGCCGTCGTGGTGTCCGACTCGGTGTTCTCCGTGGACGGGGACGCGGCGCCGGTGGACGCGCTCGCCGAGGCGTGCCGGGAGTCCGGGGCCGGGTTGCTGCTCGACGACGCGCACGGGCTCGGGGTGCTGGGCGACGGGGGGCGCGGGGCGCCGTACGCGGCGGGGCTCGCAGGCGCCGAGGACGTGGTCGTGACAGTGACGTTGTCCAAGTCGCTGGGCAGTCAGGGCGGTGCCGTGCTCGGGCCGGCGCGGGTGATCGACCATCTGGTCAACGCGGCGCGGACGTTCATCTTCGACACGGGACTGGCGCCCGCGGCGGCCGGTGCGGCCCTGGCCGCGCTCACCCTGCTGCGGCGCGAACCCGAGCGGGCTGCCCGGGCCCGCGCCGTGGCGAGTGAGCTGCACACACGTCTCACCGCCGCGGGTCTGGAAGCGGTACGTCCGGACGCCGCCGTGGTGTCGGTGCGTGCGCCGTCCCCGGAGGCGGCCGTGCAATGGGCGGCCGACTGCCGTACGGCAGGGCTGGCCGTGGGCTGCTTCCGTCCTCCTTCCGTGCCCGACGGCATCTCACGGCTCAGGCTGACCGCCCGAGCGGACCTCTCCGGGGCCGAGATCGAACGCGCTGTACGTGTGATCGGCGAGACGCGACCATGAGTCGGCGTGACACGGTCGTGAGTCGCTGAGGGCCGAATCGGTCAGTGGAACGCGCTGAGGAAGCCCGTCCAGCTCTCGGGGGAGAAGAGCAGGGCGGGTCCTTGCGGGTCCTTCGAGTCGCGTACGCCGAGCAGCCCCGCGCGGGGGCCTGAGCGCGGACGTGCCGCCTCGACGCAGTTGTTCGCTCCCGTGCTGTAGCTGCTGCGCAGCCACCGCACACCGGACAGTTCAGAACTGGAAGGTACGTTCCGAGGCAGTGCAGACATGGTGCCTCCTTACGCGCCGTCACCTATCCCGGCGATGTAATCCGACGAATCCTCGGGCGAAAGGGCGTGGAACTGAAGGGTGTTGAAGGCCTCGCTGTAGGCCTCTAGGTCTTCTTTCCGTTCGAGGTAGAGGCTACTCGTCAAGTGGTCTAGAACAACCACATCCAGATCAGAAGTGCTCGGAAAGGAGAAGATAACGAAAGGCCCGGTGATGCCGATGTGTGCTCCTGCGGCGAACGGCAGTACCTGAAGCCTCACTTGGGGCAGCCGGGCGGCCTCCACGAGCCGGTCCAGCTGACGTGCCATCACCCCCGGCCCGCCGACCTCGCGCCGTAGCACCGCCTCGTCGAGGACCACGCTCAGGGCCAGCGGCGGATCCGCGCGCAGCACGTCCTGCCTGGCCAGCCGCACCTGCACCAGCGCGTCGAGCCGCTCGGGCCCGTCGTTGTCGAGGCCTCCCACGGCGGCCCGGGTCACCGCCCGGGCGTACTCGGGCGTCTGGAGCAGCCCGGGGACCACCGAGGTCTCCAGGGTGCGGATCGCGCTGGCCTGTGACTCCAGACTGATGAAGTCCCGGTAGGCGGGCGGCAGTACACCGCGATAGGCGTGCCACCAGTGGTGCCGGCCGCCGCCGTCGTCGGAGCCCGCGAGCACGAGCAGCATGTCCCGAAGTTGTGGGTCGCCGACCTGGTAGGCGTCCAGGAGTAACCGGACGTCGGGCGGTTTCACGCCACTCGCGCCGGTCTCGATGCGGCTCACCTTCGACTGGTGCCAGCCGACCAGCCGGGCCGCCTCGCCACTGGTGAGCCCCGACTCCGCACGCAATGCGCGCAGTTCCGCGCCCAGTTTCCGGCGGCGCACCGCGGGACCGTACTGCATGGGTTTCTCCTTACTCCTTCCGAGCCGCCCAAATACGGTCTGGGGTCGCAGAGTTCACCGCTTCGAGCGACAGATATATGCATATCTTGGTGGATCGGCACCGTTACCGACGCGGGAATGGCAGTCTGGCGAAGAAGCACCAGTCCGGGACCGTACTCGAACCATCCGCTCCGTGTCGGACACCGGTCCCGCGGGAAAGGGACGACCGCGCCATGGCAGACCATCTGGAAGCATCCGTCACTCTGCCGAGCGATCCCGCCTCGGTCTCCACCGCCCGCACCTACGTGGTCGGAACCCTGGTGGAATGGGGGCTTCCGGCGGACACGGAGGTCGCCGACACCATCCGCCTCATCGTCTCCGAACTCGCCACCAACGCCGTACAGCACACCTTCGGGCAGTCACCCACCTTCACGGTGGACATCGAGCTGGAGCGTGACGAACGGCTGCGTATCGGGGTCACCGACAGCCATCCCCGGTTCCCCAAACGCCTGCCGGCCGCTGTCCAGCAGGACAACGGCCGGGGCATGGTGATCATTCGCTGGCTGACCGCGGAGTGCGGCGGAAAGCTCAAGGTCCGGCCCACCCTGGAGGGCGGCAAGACGGTCTCCATCGAGGTGCCCTGGACGGTACCGGCCCGGCCGGTGACGGCCGCGGGCCAGCAGGAGCCGTAGAACAGCGTGGTGAACGTCCCTGGACACCCGAGGGGGTGGCGGCCTGTCAGGTGGCCGCCACCCCCTCGGGAGATTCGGACGGGCCCTACTTGACCCGGCCGTACCAGACGCTCTTGGTCCAGATCTTCTGCAGCCTCACCACGTCCCCGGTCTTCGGGGCGTGCCAGATCTTTCCCTTACCGGCGTAGATGCCGACGTGGTAGACGCTGGAGCCCGAGTGGAAGAAGACGAGGTCCCCGGCCTTGCGGCTCTTGGCCGAGATGTGGTGGGACTTGTTGTACTGCTGGGCCGCCGTACGGGGCAGTTTCTTGCCTGCCTTCTTGTACGAGTACAGCGTGAGCCCCGAGCAGTCGAAGCGGCCCGGTCCGGTGGCCCCGTACCTGTACGGGGCGCCCTTCTTGGACGCCGCGACCTGGAGTGCCTTCGTCGCCGGTGTCGCGGCCGCGGCGTCGGATGCGACGCCTGGTATCACGACGGAACCGCCAACAGCTGCGATGGCGAAGGCCGAGGCCGTACCGGCCCGGACCATCAGCGACGGGACACGATTGAGCGCAGTCATGCGCAACCCTTCGTCAGCCGCCTGTGAAGGATGACCTGTCGGATTCGGGCTGGCGAAGTTGCCCGGCCGCTGACGCGGCTTCACCCCAAGGGCTGCTCGACCCGGTCATGGCGTGACCGTCCCGGCGACCCGTCGTGCTTGGGTCCTCCACTCCTGCCGATGCAATCCTGTCGACCTGTCATCCGGGCGGCGGCAGGACTCGGCGTCCGCCCGGATCGCCCCGCCGCTGCGGCGGGGTCTTGTCGTCAGACAGGGATCTTCACCTATGAATGTCCGAAAAGCCCAACGGAACCGGGGATTTGTGGGGTTACTCACCACTCACCCGTTCGGCTGAACGCATCGGTGTTCGAGGGAGTGTTGAGGGGGGTGTGACGCTCGGACCAGCACCGGAACACTTCATACGGCCCTCGGGCTACGCGTGTTGCGCAACCCGGACGGCCGCATGGACGGAGGAGCGACTACGCCGATCGGGGGTACGTCGTTCGGCCCGTTTCGACACGGTCCAGGGCGGCTCCGCGTCCCTCAACTGTCGGAGGGCGAGGGCAGGGTGACGCGTGCCGTGCGGCGCTCCCCGTCCAGCACGCGCAGCGCCCGCGCGAGGGTGGGGGCGTGCAGCTCGGTCTCGCCCCGCTGGTGCATCAGCGCCAGCGCGTCCCGCAGCTCGGTGGCCTTGGCCACGAGCGCCTGAGCGGCCCTCAGACCACGGTACGTGTCACCGTGGTGCGCCGGGTTGATACGGCCCAGCAGGTCGGCCACATCCAGATAACGGTCGATCAACTCGCCCTCGGCGCGCGTCAGTGCGGGCAACGGCGGCAGTTCCGGCGGCAGCATCGTCGGCTCACTCCCCGCCCGGCTCGGTGAGCGAGGTCTTGCGGGTCGTCACGATCCGGTCCACCAGCCCGTATTCCAGGACCTGTTGGGCATCCATGATCCGGTCCCGCTCGATGTCCGCGCTCACCTGCTCCACCGTCCGGCCCGTGTGCAGGGCGAGCAGCTCCTCCAGTTGGGACCGGGTCCTCGCCAACTCCTCTGCCTGGATGGCGAGATCACTCGCCTGACCCTGGATCGCCTCAGGGAACGAGGGCTGGTGGAGCACCACCCGCGCACCCGGCAGCGCGGACCGCTTACCCGGGGTGCCCGCCGCCAGCAGCAGCGCCGCGGAGGTGCCGGCCTGGCCCAGGCAGACCGTCTCCACGTCACAGGTGACGAACCGCAACGTGTCGTAGATCGCCGACATCGCGGTGAACGATCCGCCGGGCGAGTTGATGTACAGCGCGATGTCCCGGTCCGGTGCCTGGTACTCGAGGTGCATGAACTGGGCCATCACATCGTTCGCCGAGATGTCGTCGATCGGCGTCCCGAGAAAGACGATCCGCTCCTCCAGCAGCTTCGAGTACGGGTCGAGTGTCCGGTGGCCGGCGCTGGTGCGCTCGGTGAACTCGGGCAGGACGTGGCGGGCGGACGGTCGGGTCATGGAGTAGCCCCTCTCTAGGTCCCTGTGATTCTGGCGGGCTCTGTAAAAAATGTACAGGACGTACATGACGTTATGATGGGGGTATGGCCTACGAGATTCCGGTGACGCAAGCCAGGGCTGAGCTCGCCGACCTGATCAACCGGGTGGTGTACGGCGGTGAGCGCGTCGTCGTGACACGGCACGGCAAGCCCCTGGTCGCGCTGGTCTCCGCCGCCGACCTGGAGCGACTCGACGAACTCGACAAGCTGGACAGGCTCGACGCGAACGCCGAGGAGCAGGTGATCAGTTCCGTCTCGCGCGTCCGAGAGGTCGCGTCCGCTCCTCGCGAACACCAGCGGTTCGGCATCGCGGCCGAGCACCGGGGGCCGAACCCGTCGTAGCGACAGGGCTGGGTGGTAAGCCGTGCGGGGGTGCGCTCTACGTGCGTAGATGTGATTGTCCTGATCACAGCTCGGTTAACTTGCTTGAAACCCGGTCCAACTAGCCTGCCGATCCACGCCACCAGGGGCTTTTCCCTGGGGGCTGAGCGGGTCCGGTGAAGTCCGCTGCGGTTCGGCAGCGCCCCGAAGGGGCGCGGGGAACTGCGCGACCAGCCACGACGGGCCTTTGGACGACGTCCCGCACTCCGAGCGGAGCGTTTAGGCGGCAGCCGGACCCCGCACGGTCCGGAGCGAGGACTGTGAGGTGGGAGCGTGCAACTGACCCCGCACGAGCAAGAGAGGCTGCTGATCCATGTGGCGGCCGACGTGGCCGAGAAGCGCCGGGCCCGTGGTCTGAAGCTGAACCACCCCGAGGCGGTCGCCCTCATCACGTCGCACATCCTCGAAGGCGCCCGTGACGGCCGTACCGTCGCCGAGCTGATGTCCTCCGGGCGCAAGCTGCTCACCAGGGACGACGTCATGGAGGGCATCCCCGAGATGATCCACGACGTACAGGTCGAGGCGACCTTCCCGGACGGCACCAAGCTCGTCACCGTCCACGACCCGATCGTGTAGGAGGCCTCGATGATTCCCGGCGAGATCCTGTTCGCGGACGACCCGATCGTCTACAACGCGGGCCGTGAGGTCACACGGATGACCGTCCTCAACGCAGCCGACCGGCCCGTCCAGGTCGGCTCCCACTACCACTTCGCCGAGGCCAACCCCGGCCTCGAGTTCGACCGCGCCGCCGCGCGCGGGCAGCGGCTCAACGTCGCCGCCGGTACGGCCGTGCGCTTCGAGCCGGGGATCCCCGTCGACGTCGAACTCGTCCCGCTGGCCGGCGCCCGTGTCGTGCCCGGACTGCGCGGCGAGACCGGAGGTGCCCTCGATGCCTGAGATCTCCCGCGCCGCGTACGCGGACCTGTTCGGGCCGACCACCGGTGACCGCATCCGGCTCGCCGACACCGATCTGCTGATCGAGATCGAGGAGGACCGCTCCGGCGGTCCCGGACTCGCCGGTGACGAGGCCGTGTTCGGCGGCGGCAAGGTCATCCGCGAGTCGATGGGCCAGGCGCGTGCCTCCCGCGCGGAGGGCACCCCCGACACCGTCATCACCGGTGCCGTGATCGTCGACCACTGGGGCGTCGTCAAGGCCGACGTCGGCATCCGCGACGGCCGCATCACCGGCATCGGCAAGGCCGGCAACCCCGACACTATGGACGGCATCCACCCCGACCTGGTGATCGGCCCCGAGACCGAGGTCATCGCTGGCAACGGACGCATCCTCACGGCCGGTGCCGTCGACGCGCACGTCCACTTCATCTGCCCGCAGATCGCCGACGAGGCGCTCTCCGCCGGTGTCACCACCCTGGTCGGCGGCGGCACCGGACCCGCCGAGGGCTCCAAGGCGACCACCGTGACGCCCGGCCCCTGGCATCTGGCGCGGATGATGGCGGCGATGGAGCAGTACCCGCTCAACATCGGCTTCCTCGGCAAGGGCAACACCGTCTCGCACGACGCGATGATGTCCCAGATCCGTGGGGGAGCGCTGGGACTGAAACTGCACGAGGACTGGGGCTCGACCCCCGCCGTCATCGACGCCTCGCTCACCGTCGCCGACCGCACGGGCGTCCAAGTCGCCATCCACACCGACACGTTGAACGAGGCCGGGTTCGTCGGCGACACCCTCGCCGCGATCGCCGGACGCGGCATCCACGCTTACCACACCGAGGGCGCGGGCGGCGGGCACGCGCCGGACATCATGACCGTGGTCTCCGAGCCGCACGTGCTGCCCAGCTCCACCAACCCGACCCGGCCGTACACCGTCAACACCGCCGAGGAACACCTCGACATGCTGATGGTGTGCCACCACCTCAACCCGGCGGTCCCCGAGGACCTGGCCTTCGCAGAGTCCCGCATCCGCCCGTCGACGATCGGTGCGGAGGACATCCTCCACGACCTCGGCGCCATCTCGATCATCTCCTCCGACGCGCAGGCGATGGGCCGGGTCGGCGAGGTCATCATGCGGACCTGGCAGACGGCCCATGTGATGAAGCGGCGGCGAGGGGCTCTGCCCGGGGACGGGCGTGCGGACAATCGTCGGGTACGGCGCTACATCGCCAAGTACACGATCAACCCCGCCCTCGCTCAGGGCCTCGCCCGCGAGATCGGCTCTGTCGAGACCGGCAAGCTCGCCGACCTCGTGCTGTGGGAGCCGCCGTTCTTCGGCGTCAAGCCGCACCTCGTCATCAAGGGCGGCCAGATCGCCTACGCGCAGATGGGCGACGCCAACGCGTCCATCCCGACCCCCCAACCCATCTTGCCCCGGCCGATGTTCGGGGCGATCGGACGGGCACCGGCCGCCAACTCCTTCAACTTCGTCGCCCAGTTGGCGATCGAGGACGGGCTGCCGGAGCGGCTCGATCTCGGGAAGAAGTTCGTCGCGATCGAGTCGACACGTGGGGTCACGAAGGCCGACATGCGGGAGAACGATGCCCGGCCTCGCGTCCAGGTCGATCCCGACAGCTTCGCCGTGCACATCGACGGGGAGCTCGTCGAGGCGACTCCGGCCGCCGAACTGCCCATGGCCCAGCGGTACTTCCTCTTCTGATGTCCAGGGGAGCACTGCTGGTTCTCGCCGACGGGCGGTTTCCCGCCGGAGGGCATGCGCACTCCGGCGGGGCCGAGGCCGCCGTCAAGGCCGGGCGCGTCACCGGGGCGGCCGACCTCGGTGAGTTCTGCCGGGGGCGGTTGTACACGGCCGGGCTGGTGTCCGCCGGGCTCGCCTCCGCTGCCGCGCTGGGAGCCGACCCGGTGGAGCTGGACGCGGCCGCCGATGCGCGGACTCCGTCGCCCGCGTTGCGGGTGGCCGCGCGGAAGTTGGGGCGGCAGTTGATGCGGGCCGCTCGCGCTACCTGGCCGTCTGCCGAACTCGATGCCCTGGCGCGGGAGTTCCCCAAGGGGGCGCATCAGCCGGTGGTGTTGGGGCTGGTGGCTCGGGCGGCTGGGCTGGGACCCGAGGACGCGGCGTACTGCGCGGTCTACGAGAGTGTGAGTGGGCCTGCGTCGGCGACGGTGCGGTTGCTGAGCCTTGATCCGTTCGATGCTACGGCTGTGCTGGCTCGGTTGGCGCCGGAGTTGGACCTGGTCGTGGATCGGGCGGTGGAGGCGGGGCGGCGTGTCCTGGACGAGGGGGTCGACGTGCTGCCTTGTGCTTCCGCGCCGTTGTTGGAGATCGGGGTCGTCGTCGGCCTCGACTCAGGCCGGCTCGGTCTTCTGGGTGAAAGCGGTCGGAAGGGTCGCCGCCGGTGTTCCAGTACGCCTCTGCGC
>NZ_JBLTJC010000143.1:0-24399 GCF_048158785.1 Streptomyces colwelliae
CTCCCGCGACGACCCACCCCGTCTCACCGAACACCGTCCTGGCCAACGCCCTCCACCACGCCGAGGACGTCCTGACCCCACGCATCCTGGCCAGGCCGAACACCGAGTGCACCGCCGACCGCGCGCTGGGTTCGGCCAGCTCCGGGTACACCTCGCGTACGACCTCCACCCACAACTCCACGTACTGGCGCTGGAGTTGACGCACCAGCTTGCGGTCACTGTCCCGCAGTCGGTCCAGCTCGCGGTCATGGAGGGTGATCAGGGGACGGTCGTCCAGGGCGAAGTCGATGTGGCCCTCGATGAGCGAGTCGAGCAGCGGTTCCGAGGAGGTCACCCCCTCCGCCTCCGCCAGCCGCCGCTTCGCGCCCGTCAGCAGTTGTCCGCTGATGCCGACCAGCAGCTCCGCGAGCATCGCGTCCTTGCCCGGGAAGTGCCGGTACAGACCGGGTCCGCTGATACCGACCGCCGCGCCTATCTCGTCGACCCCGACGCCGTGGAAACCCCGCTCGGCGAAGAGCCGCGCGGCCTCCTTGAGGATCTGCTCGCGGCGGGTGGGGGCGTCGGTTCTCGTGGTCATGGAAGCAATTCTAGACAGGGAGGTTAGCGGTCGTTAACCTGAAGGAAATGGTTAACGCTCATTAACCGTCGATGACAGCCGACGACAGCCGATCGCTGTGCGAGGGGACCCACGGAATGCAAGAGGCACCGGAGCTGACGAGCGCGGCGGATCCCGCGTCGGAGGCGTGGCGGGCCAACGAGGCGGCGCACCGCGCACTGGGCGAGGAGCTGCGGCAGAAGCTCGCCGCTGCCCGGCTCGGCGGCGGTGAGCGGGCCCGGGACCGGCACACCGCGCGCGGCAAGCTGCTCCCCCGCGACCGCGTCGACACGCTGCTCGACCCCGGCTCGCCCTTCCTGGAGCTGGCTCCGCTGGCCGCCGACGGGATGTACGACGGGGCCGCCCCGGCCGCCGGTGTCATCGCCGGGATCGGCCGGGTCAGCGGCCGCGAGTGCGTGATCGTCGCGAACGACGCCACGGTCAAGGGCGGGACGTACTACCCGATGACCGTGAAGAAGCATCTGCGCGCCCAGGAGATCGCCCTGGAGAATCGCCTCCCCTGTATCTATCTCGTCGACTCCGGGGGCGCTTTCCTCCCGATGCAGGACGAGGTGTTCCCGGACCGCGAGCACTTCGGGCGGATCTTCTACAACCAGGCCCGGATGTCGGGGGCGGGGATTCCCCAGATCGCCGCCGTGCTCGGGTCCTGCACCGCCGGCGGCGCCTACGTCCCGGCCATGAGCGACGAGGCCGTGATCGTCCGCAACCAGGGGACGATCTTCCTGGGCGGGCCGCCCCTCGTGAAGGCCGCCACCGGCGAGGTCGTCACCGCCGAGGAGCTGGGCGGCGGCGACGTCCACGCACGCGTGTCGGGCGTCACCGACCACCTCGCGGAGGACGACGCGCACGCCCTGCGCATCGTCCGGAACATCGCCGCCACGCTCCCCGCGCGCGGGTCCCTCCCCTGGGAGGTCACCGAGTCGGTCGAGCCCAAGGTCGACCCGTACGGGATCTACGGCGCCGTCCCCGTCGACTCCCGTACCCCCTACGACGTACGGGAGATCATCGCGCGCGTGGTCGACGGCTCGCGCTTCGCCGAGTTCAAGGCCGAGTTCGGGCAGACCCTGGTCACCGGCTTCGCCCGCATCCATGGTCACCCGGTCGGCATCGTCGCCAACAACGGCATCCTGTTCTCCGAATCCGCCCAGAAGGGCGCCCACTTCATCGAGCTGTGCGACCAGCGCGGCATCCCCCTGGTGTTCCTCCAGAACATCTCGGGGTTCATGGTCGGCCGGGACTACGAGGCGGGCGGCATCGCCAAGCACGGCGCCAAGATGGTCACCGCCGTCGCCTGCGCGCGCGTGCCGAAGCTGACGGTGGTGGTCGGCGGCTCGTACGGCGCGGGCAACTACTCGATGTGCGGCCGGGCGTACTCCCCCCGCTTCCTGTGGATGTGGCCCGGCGCCAAGATCTCCGTGATGGGCGGCGAGCAGGCCGCGTCGGTCCTCGCGACCGTGAAGCGGGACCAGTTGGAGGGGCGTGGAGAATCCTGGCCGCCGGAGGACGAAGAGACCTTCAAGGATCCCATCCGGCAGCAGTACGAGCGCCAGGGCAACGCCTACTACGCCACCGCCCGCCTCTGGGACGACGGGGTCATCGACCCGATGGAGACCCGCCAGGTGCTGGGTCTGGCCCTGACCGCCTGTGCCAACGCGCCGCTGGGAGAACCCCGGTTCGGCGTCTTCCGGATGTGATGAGGATGCCCGAGATGGTCGACACATTCGAGAATCCCGGTACACCCGAGACACCCGTACCCGAGATGTTCGAGACGGTCCTCGTGGCCAACCGGGGCGAGATCGCGGTCCGCGTCATCCGCACCCTGCGCTCACTCGGTGTGCGCTCGGTGGCCGTCTTCTCCGACGCCGACGCGGACGCCCGGCACGTCCGCGAGGCCGACACGGCGGTACGGCTCGGTCCCGCGCCGGCGGCCGAGAGCTATCTGTCGGTGGAGCGGCTGCTGGAGGCGGCGGCCCGCTCCGGCGCGCAGGCCGTGCACCCGGGCTACGGCTTCCTCGCCGAGAACGCGGCCTTCGCGCGCGCGTGTGCCGACGCCGGGCTGGTCTTCATCGGTCCCCCGGCGGACGCGATCGCCCTCATGGGCGACAAGATCCGCGCCAAGGAGACCGTGGAGGCGGCCGGGGTGCCGGTCGTCCCCGGCGGCCGTGACCCCGAACTGGCCAAAGCTGCACACGAGTTGGGCGCGCCCGTCCTCCTCAAGCCGTCGGCCGGAGGCGGCGGCAAGGGCATGCGCCTGGTCCGCGACCTCACCCTCCTGGACGACGAGATCGCCGCCGCCCGCCGCGAGGCCCGCGCCTCCTTCGGCGACGACACCCTCCTGGTCGAGCGCTGGGTCGACCGCCCCCGGCACATCGAGATCCAGGTCCTGGCCGACGGCCACGGCAACGTCGTCCACCTCGGCGAACGCGAGTGCTCCTTGCAGCGCCGGCACCAGAAGGTCGTCGAGGAGGCCCCGAGCGTCCTCCTGGACGAGGCCACGCGCGCGGCGATGGGCGAGGCGGCGGTCCAGGCGGCCCGCTCGTGCGGGTACGCGGGCGCGGGCACGGTGGAGTTCATCGTCCCCGGGAGTGATCCGTCGTCGTACTACTTCATGGAGATGAACACCCGCCTCCAAGTGGAGCACCCGGTAACGGAGTTGGTCACCGGACTCGACCTGGTGGAGTGGCAGCTCAGGGTGGCGGCGGGCGAGCGGCTGCCCTTCGCGCAGGACGACATCACGCTCACCGGGCACGCGATCGAGGCCCGCATCTGCGCCGAGACTGTGTCTGTTAAAGAGGGCGCGCGCGGGTTCCTCCCGTCCGGCGGCACCGTCCTGAAACTGAACGAACCCTCGGGCAACGGCATCCGCACCGACTCCGGCCTCTCCGAAGGGACCGAGGTCGGCAGTCTCTACGACCCGATGCTCTCCAAGGTCATCGCCTACGGCCCCGACCGCGCGACCGCGCTCAGGAAACTCCGGGCGGCCCTCGCGGACACGGTGACGCTGGGCGTGCCGACGAACGCCGGTTTCCTACGGCGGCTGCTCGCCCATCCGGCGGTCGTGGCGGGCGAGTTGGACACCGGGCTGGTCGAGCGGGAGGCGGACGGGCTGGTGCCCGGTGAGGTACCGGTGGAGGTCTACGCGGCGGCGGCACTGCTGCGGCACGCGGCGCTCACCCCCGGACGGGGCTCCGGCTGGGCCGACCCTTTCGCCGCCACGGACGGCTGGCGGCTGGGCGGGGAGCGGGCCTGGACGGCGCACCCCCTGCGGGTACCGGGCCACGAGCCGGTGACCGTGCGCGTCCGCCGCACACCCGAGGGCGGGACCGAACTCCTGCCGGACGGCGCCGAGAAGCCGCTCGCCGGGGCCGGAACGGCCGGGCCCGACGGCCGGTTCGTCCTGCGGCTCGACGGTCTCGTCCACACCTTCACCGCCCTGCCGGACGGCACCTGGCTGGGCCGGGACGGGGACGCATGGCAGGTGCGGGACCACGATCCGGTGGCCGCTTCGCTCAGCGGGGCCGACCGGTCCGGTGCCGGTTCACTGACCGCGCCGATGCCGGGGACTGTGACCGTGGTGAAGGTCGCCGTGGGGGATCAAGTGGCCGCGGGGCAGAGCCTGTTGGTGGTGGAGGCGATGAAGATGGAGCACGTCGTCTCCGCGCCGCACGCCGGCACCGTCGCCGAACTCGACGTGACACCCGGCGCGACGGTCGCCATGGACCAGGTGCTGGCGGTCGTCACACCGGCGGAGGAGGACCAATGACACTCGGACCAGCGGCACTCGGACCAGCGGCACTCCCGATGGTCGTACCGGCCCCCGGTCTGCCCGCCCGGGTGCGCATCCACGAGGTGGGAGCGCGGGACGGGCTACAGAACGAGAAGGCGACCGTGCCCACGGAGGTGAAGGCCGAGTTCGTGCGGCGGCTGGCCGACGCGGGCCTGACCACGATCGAGGCGACCAGCTTCGTCCACCCCAAGTGGGTGCCCCAACTGGCCGACGCGGAGCAGCTGTTCCCGCTCGTGCGCGAGCTGCCGGGGGTGCACCTCCCCGTCCTCGTGCCGAACGGCCGCGGACTCGACCGGGCCCTGTCCCTGAAGGCGACCCGGGTCGCCGTCTTCGCCAGCGCCACCGAGTCCTTCGCGAAGGCCAACCTCAACCGCACGGTGGACGAGTCGCTGGCCGTGTTCACCCCTGTCGTGGCCCGCGCCAAGGACGAGGGCGCCCATGTGCGCGGCTATGTCTCCATGTGCTTCGGCGACCCCTGGGAGGGCGCGGTCCCCATCGCCCAAGTGGTGCGTGTCTGCCGGGCGTTGGTCGACATGGGCTGCGACGAGCTGAGCCTCGGCGACACGATCGGGGTCGCGACTCCCGGACACGTACTGGAACTTCTCGCCGCGCTCAACGAACAGCACGTCCCCACCGACGTGTTGGGCGTGCACTTCCACGACACCTACGGCCAGGCACTGGCCAACACCTACGCGGCACTGGAGCACGGGGTCACGACGGTCGACGCCTCCGCGGGCGGCCTCGGCGGCTGCCCGTTCGCCAAGTCCGCCACCGGCAACCTCGCCACCGAAGACCTCGTGTGGATGCTCCAGGGTCTCGGCATCGACTCCGGAGTCGACCTCGGCCGTCTCACCGCCACCAGCGTGTGGATGGCCGAACAACTGGGCCGGCCCAGCCCGTCCCGCACCGTCCGCGCACTCGGCAAAACAGCACAGCCCCACAAGGAGCAGTGACCGCCATGGACCACCGTCTCTCCCCCGAGCTGGAAGAACTCCGCCGTACGGTCGAGGAGTTCGCTCACGACGTCGTGGCGCCGAAGATCGGTGACTTCTACGAGCGGCACGAGTTCCCGTACGAGATCGTCCGCGAGATGGGCCGCATGGGCCTGTTCGGGCTGCCGTTCCCCGAGGAGTACGGCGGGATGGGCGGCGACTATCTGGCGCTGGGCCTGGTCCTTGAGGAGCTGGCCCGGGTCGACTCGTCGGTGGCGATCACCCTGGAGGCCGGGGTGTCACTGGGCGCGATGCCGATCCATCTCTTCGGCACCGACGCGCAGAAGGCCGAGTGGCTGCCCCGGCTGTGCTCCGGCGAGATCCTCGGCGCCTTCGGGCTGACCGAGCCGGACGGCGGCTCCGACGCGGGCGCGACGCGGACGACGGCGCGCCTGGACCCGGACACCGACGAATGGGTGATCAACGGTTCCAAGTGCTTCATCACCAACTCCGGTACGAACATCACCGGTCTGGTGACGGTCACCGCGGTCACCGGTCGCAAGCCGGACGGCAAGCCGCTGATCTCGTCGATCATCGTGCCGTCGGGGACACCCGGCTTCACGGTCGCGGCGCCGTACTCGAAGGTCGGCTGGAACGCCTCCGACACCCGTGAGCTGTCCTTCGCGGACGTCCGGGTCCCGGCGGCGAACCTGCTCGGTGAACTGGGGCGCGGGTACGCCCAGTTCCTGCGCATCCTCGACGAGGGCCGTATCGCCATCGCGGCGCTGGCCACCGGTCTCGCGCAGGGGTGTGTCGACGAGTCGGTGAAGTACGCCAAGGAACGGCACGCGTTCGGGCGGCCGATCGGCGCCAACCAGGCCATCCAGTTCAAGATCGCCGACATGGAGATGAAGGCCCACACCTCCCGGTTGTCCTGGCGCGACGCGGCCTCCCGCCTGGTCGCCGGAGAGCCCTTCAAGAAGGAGGCCGCCCTCGCCAAGCTGTACTCCTCGACCATCGCCGTGGACAACGCACGCGACGCCACCCAGGTGCACGGCGGCTACGGCTTCATGAACGAGTACCCGGTGGCCCGCATGTGGCGCGACTCCAAGATCCTGGAGATCGGCGAGGGCACCAGCGAGGTCCAACGGATGCTGATCGCCCGCGAGTTGGGCCTCGCGGGCTGAGAGCACGCTAGACGGGCGCCGGACTGTCCAGCCCCACCGACAACTCCCCCGAGATCAGGGCGATATGGCGGTAGGCCCGTTCGGCGGCGGCCAGGACCCGTTCCTGTACGGCGGGTTCGCCGAGCGCGCGGTCGAGGCGCTCGGTGAAGGCCGTCCAGCGGGCGCGGTCGCCGCTGCCGTAGTACGAGGCGCCGTTCCCGTCCGTGAGCCGGTACGCCTCCGTGACGTAGCGGCACAGGAACATCGCGCCGAGGGTGGAGCCCTCCAACACGTAGAGGAAGCCGAGGAGTTCGCGGGGTTCGGTCGCGGCGGTACGCCGTATCTCCTCGGCAAACTCCTGGGCCGCCGGGCCGGGTTCGGGGGCGGTGCCGAGGGTGGCGAAGTGGCGCAGGTCGCGTTCGAGGAGGGGCAGCTTGACGAGGTCGGGCGACCACACCGAGGCGACGGACGGGCAGCCGGCGCCGGTGAGTTCGGTTTCCAGGGTCTCCAACACCAAGCGGTAGGCGGCGAGTTGGCCGACGTAGCGGTCGAGGGGGAGGGTGCCGTCGAGCATCGCGGTGGCGAACCCGGTGGACTCCAGGGCCTCGTGCCAGGCGCGGGTGCCGTTCCTCAGCCGCCGGGTCACCGTGCTCACGTCCGTGTCCGTGCCCGTGTCCGTCATACGCCGCTCCGCTGCCGGACCGTCGCGAGCAGACGGTCGATGAGGTGGCCCTTGCGTTCGATCGTCACGTCGAAGTAGGCGGCGCTGCGCTCGGAGCGGCACACGCCGTGCACGGCGTCCTTCGCGGCGCGCTTCAGGGCCACGGCCTCCTCGGCGAGCGCGAGGAGCGTGCGCTGGAGGCGGGGGTGACCGAGAACGTACGGTTTGAAGTCCTCGCCGGGCGGTACGTCGCCGTCCTCGTCGAGGAGTTCCAGGAAGACCCGGTTGCCCAGACCGTCGAAGTCCTCGTGGGTGTTCGCGCCGCCGAACTCGGGCACGAAGTCGGTCAGGTCGTTGAACAGCTGGCTGGCGAGGCCCAGTTGACGCATCGCGCCGTCCAGGGCCAGCCGGTCGTCCTCGACCACCCGCAGCCCCGCGACCGCCGCGTCGAGCGGCATCCAGAACAGGGTCCCGGTCTTCAGGGCGGCCGTCGACTCCCAGAAGTCGACCCGGGTGGCGCGCGGCGCGGCCAGCAGCTCGGCGCGCGTGAGCGCCGTACGCGAGGACATGTCGGCGGCCTGTCCGGTGAAGCCGCTGCCGACCGAGCGCACCAGGCTGTCCACGACGGCCGGGTCGGCCGCGTGCCGCAGCGCGGACATGATCAGCCAGGCGCCGGTGTTGAGGGCGAGCGGGGTGCCGTGGGTGGTGTGGAGGGCGGGTTCGCCGTAGCGGACGTCGCTGCCGTCCTGAATGTCGTCGAGGGCGACGGCGGCCTTCAGCAGAATCCTTACGGCAACGGCCGTGCGGCGGATCACCGCGAAGTCGGAAACGGTCTCCGCCTTCTCGGGGAACCTCTCTGCCCGCTCGGGGAACCCCTCCGCCTTCCCGGGGAACGCATCCAGCTCCTCGGGGAACCCCCGGTAGTTCCGGTACGCCCAATACACCATCGAGGGCCGCAGCGGAGCCCGGCCGCCGGGCGCTCCGGAGGTGGGGGGCAGTGCCTGCTGGCCCACCTTCGACCCGAGGGCGTCGGCGACCGGTTCGTACAGGGCGCGGCGCAGGGCCGCTTCGTAGACGGAGACCGGCGCCCGCGCCGGGGCGGTCAGCGTGTCGAGGAACTCGGCCAGGTCGTCCTCCAGCAGGGCCGCGTCGCTCCGCACCACCGCTTCCACATCTGTCACACCCACCGTGGTAGCCACTCCACCTCCGCAGACGACCGAACAACAGTGCGCAGCTCCCCCTACGAAGGAGCATGATCACAACGGCCGGACGAGACAAGGCGGTTGAAAGCCAAATCGCCCGGGGCATCGGCACACAAGCCAGGCACAGCAAGGGCACAGCGAAGGCATGGGCTCGGGCGGTTGCGGCCCCACCCATTGGACACATGGTGAGGTTAGGCTAACCTACCTTCGAATTGTCCGGCGGGCGATCCGCCCTGTTCGAAAGCAGCCACACATGTCCAACGCCCGTGCCACTCACCTCTCCCGCCGCGGCATCCTCGCCGCGGGCGGCGCCCTCGGCCTCGGCGCCGTGCTCGCAGCCTGCGGCGACGACGACGCGAAAAGCAGTGGCTCGGACAAGGAGACGGCGGCCGCCAAGTCCGGCCCCTGGACCTTCAAGGACGACCGCGGCACCACCGCGAAGGCCGACAAGATCCCGGCGAACATCGTCTCGTTCATCGGTGTCGCCGCCGCGCTGCACGACTACGGCATCGAGTCGAAGGGCGTCTTCGGGCCGACCAAGCTGAAGGACGGCAAGGCCGACGTGCAGGCCGGCGATCTGGACATCAGCAAGGTCACGATCATCGGCAACGAGTGGGGCCAGTTCAACATCGAGAAGTACGCGGCCCTCTCCCCCGACGTCCTCATCACGACGATGTTCGACTCGGCCGGCACGCTCTGGTACGTCCCGGAGGAGTCGAAGAAGAAGATCCTCGCCGTGGGCGCGCCGTCCGTCGGCATCTCGGTGTACGACATCCAGCTGCCGACGCCGCTGGCTCGGATGCTGGAGCTGGCCAAGTCCCTTGGCGCCGACACGAGTTCGGCCACCATCACCGCGGCGAAGAAGCGCTTCGAGGACGCGGCCGCCCGGCTGCGCGCCGCGGCGAAGGCCAAGCCGGACATCAAGGTCCTCGCGGGTTCCGCGAGCCAGGACATCTTCTACGTCTCCGGTTCCAACCTCTCCGCCGACCTCGAGTACTACAAGGCTCTCGGCGTGAACTTCGTCGAACCGCCGGCGTCCGCGCTGAAGGCGAGCGGTGGGTGGTTCGAGAACCTGAGCTGGGAGAACGTCGACAAGTACGGGGCGGACATCATCATGATGGACAACCGGACTTCGGCGATTCAGCCGGCGGACATCACCGAGGGCACGTGGAAGAAGCTCCCCGCTGTTAAGGCTGGGCAGGTCATCGCGCGTAATCCTGAGCCGATTCTGTCGTACGCCAAGTGTGCGCCGCTGCTTGAGGATCTCGCGAAGGCCATTGAGAACGCGAAGAAGGTCAGTTGATTTAGGGGTGGTTTCGCTTTGTGGGGAACTGCGGGCCGTGTGTGGCTGGGCGCGCAGTTCCCCGCGCCCCTTTAGGTAGGACACCTCACGCCCCTCCAGAGGAGCCCCCCATGACTACGGCCGTAGCCGCCCCGTTCCGCTTCTTCTCACTCCACGTCGTGCGGACGGAGCGGCTCGGGCCGTCTCTGGTCCGGGTCTCCTTCGCGGGGGACGACCTGGCGTACTTCTTCTCCGACGGGTGCGATCAGTCCCTGTCGCTCTTTCTCCCCCAGCCCGGTCAGCTGGAGCCCGCTGTTCCGTACGAACTCGGTGACGGGTGGTGGCAGGGCTGGCGTGAACTCCCGGACGACGTACGGGCCGTGATGCGCTCGTACACCCTGCGCGCCTTGCGTCGCGACCCCGACGAGATCGACATCGACTTCGTGCTGCACGAACCCGCCGGGCCCGCCTCCCGTTGGGCCTCGCTCGCTGCCGCCGGTGATCGGGTCGTGCTGCTCGGGCCGGCGGTCGCGGACAACCGGGCGATCCGGTTCCGGCCGCCGGAGGACGCCGATCTCGTGGTCGTGTGGGGCGATGAGACCGCCGTGCCGGCCGCTTCGGCGATTCTCGAAGCGCTGCCCGCCGGTACCCGTGCGCGGGTGTGGCTGGAAGTCCAACATGCCGGGGATATTCAGGACTTGGCCACCGAGGCCGATGCCGAAGTCACCTGGCTGGTGCGTCAGGACCAGGGCGCCGAGGGGTCCCCCATGGCCCTCGGCGCCCTTCGTGCTGCCCAACTCCCGTCCGCCGAGCGGCCGTACGTGTGGATCGCGGGCGAGTCCGGTCAAGTGAAGGCGTTGCGGCGGCACTTCGTGGGTGAGCGCGGGTTCGACCGGCGGCGGGTGACCTTCGTCGGGTACTGGCGGCAGGGGCTGAGTGAGGAGCAGTTGCGCGACGCCGGGTGAGCGACAGCCGGGCGTGAGGGCAGCTGGGGTGTGAGTGACGGCTGTCACGGATGCGGCGGGTTTCGCGAACGTTAAGTTAGGTTAGGCTTACCTAAGTTGAAGCGGAACCCCGCCGCTCACTTGTCCCGCACGGACTTCCCCACCGGAGGACCCCCACATGCGCTCGCACCTGCTCAATGACACGACTGCGGAGCACTACCGCCGCTCCGTGACGGAAGGCGTGGAGCGGGTGGCGGCCAAACTCGCCACCACCGAACGACCGTTCACCGGCGTCACGGTCGACGCCCTCTCCCCCCTCATCGACCGGATCGACCTCGACCGCCCGCTCCACGACACCGGCGCGGTGCTCGACGAGCTGGACGAGGTCTACCTGCGTGACGCGATCTACTTCCACCACCCCCGCTACCTCGCCCACCTCAACTGCCCGGTCGTCATCCCGGCCGTGCTCGGCGAGGCGGTGCTCTCCGCCGTCAACTCCTCCCTGGACACCTGGGACCAGTCGGCCGGCGGCACCCTCATCGAGCGGAAACTGATCGACTGGACGAACGAGCGGATCGGCCTCGGGCCGCACGCCGACGGGGTGTTCACCTCCGGCGGCAGCCAGTCCAACCTCCAGGCGCTGCTGCTGGCCCGCGAGGAGGCGAAGACCGACACTCTCGCCAAACTGCGTATCTTCGCCTCCGAGGTCAGCCACTTCAGCGTGAAGAAGTCCGCGAAACTGCTCGGCCTCGGGCAGGACTCCGTCGTGTCGATACCCGTCGGCGCCGACAAGCGCATGCAGACCGTCGCGCTCGCCCGTGAGCTGGAGCGCTGCAAGAACGCCGGGCTCGTCCCCATGGCCGTCGTCGCCACCGCCGGCACCACCGACTTCGGCTCCATCGACCCGCTGCCCGAAGTCGCCGCCCTGTGCGAGCAGTTCGGGGTGTGGATGCACGTGGACGCGGCCTACGGCTGCGGTCTTCTCGCCTCGCTGAAGCACCGGGGCCGGATCGACGGCATCGAGCGCGCCGACTCGGTCACCGTGGACTACCACAAGTCCTTCTTCCAGCCGGTGAGTTCGTCCGCCCTGCTGGTCCGCGACGCCGACACCCTGCGCCACGCGACCTACCACGCGGAGTACCTCAACCCGCGCCGCGCGGTGCAGGAGCGCATCCCCAACCAGGTCGACAAGTCCCTCCAGACCACCCGCCGTTTCGACGCGCTCAAGCTGTGGATGACGCTGCGCGTGATGGGCGCCGACGGCATCGGTCAACTCTTCGACGAGGTCTGCGACTTGGCCGTGGAGGGGTGGGAGCTGCTCGCCGCCGACCCCCGTTTCGACGTGGTCGTCGAGCCTTCGCTCTCCACTCTCGTCTACCGCTACATCCCGGCCGCCGTCACCGACCCGGCCGAGATCGACCGCGCCAACCTGTACGCCCGCAAGGCCCTGTTCGCCTCCGGTGACGCGGTGGTCGCGGGCACGAAGGTCGCGGGCCGCCACTACCTGAAGTTCACCCTGCTCAACCCCGAGACGACGGCCGACGACATCGCCGCCGTCCTCGACCTGATCGCCGGCCACGCCGAGCAGTACCTGGGAGAGTCCCTTGACCGCGCTTCCTGAAGTCTCGAACAAGACCTACGACTTCGTGGGCATCGGGCTCGGGCCCTTCAACCTCGGCCTCGCCTGCCTCACCGAGCCGATCGTCGAACTCGACGGCGTCTTCCTGGACTCGAAGCCCGGCTTCGAGTGGCACGCCGGCATGTTCCTCGACGGCGCCCACCTCCAGACCCCGTTCATGTCGGACCTGGTCACCCTCGCCGACCCGACCTCGCCGTACTCCTTCCTCAACTACCTGAAGGAGAAGGGGCGTCTGTACCCCTTCTACATCCGCGAGAACTTCTACCCGCTGCGCGTCGAGTACGACGACTACTGCCGCTGGGCCGCCGACAAGCTCACCAACGTGCGCTTCAGCACCACGGTCAGCGAAGTGGTGTACGAGGACGATGCCGAGGTCTACGTCGTCCGGACCGAGGCCGGCGACGTGTACCGCGCCCGGCATCTGGTCCTGGGCACCGGCACCCCGCCGTATCTCCCGGAGGCCGTCGCGGGTCTGGGCGGCGACTTCATCCACAACTCCCGTTACGTGCAGCACAAAGCGGAGTTGCAGGCCAAGGAGTCGATCACGCTGGTCGGCAGCGGGCAGTCCGCCGCCGAGATCTACTACGACCTGCTCGCCGAGATCGACGTGCACGGCTACGAGTTGAACTGGGTCACGCGCTCGCCGCGCTTCTTCCCGCTGGAGTACACGAAACTCACGCTGGAGATGACCTCCCCGGAGTACATCGACTACTTCCACGCGCTGCCCGAGCAGACCCGCTACCGCCTCACGGCCGAGCAGAAGGGCCTGTTCAAGGGCATCGACGGCGACCTCGTCAACGAGATCTTCGACCTGCTCTACCAGAAGAAGGTCGGCGGCCCGGTCCCCACCCGGCTGCTCACCAACTCCTCGCTGGACAGCGCCACTTACCGCGACGGCGTGTACGAACTCGGCCTGCGTCAGGAGGAGCAGGAGAAGGACTACACCCTGCGCTCCCAGGGCCTGATCCTCGCCACCGGCTACAAGTACGCCGAGCCGGAGTTCCTCAAGCCCGTCCACGAGCGGCTGCGCTACGACAGTCGGGGCAACTTCGACATCGCGCGCAACTACTCGATCGACACCACGGGCCGGAGCGTCTTCCTCCAGAACGCCGGCGTCCACGCGCACAGCATCACGTCCCCGGACCTGGGCATGGGCGCGTACCGCAACTCGTACATCATCCGTGAGCTGCTCGGCACCGAGTACTACCCGGTCGAACAAACCATCGCGTTCCAGGAGTTCGCCGTATGACCGCCCTCACCGACACAGGCACCTTCACCTTCCGCCCCCTCGACCCGCTCCAGGACGCCGAGTTGCTGCACCGGTGGCTCACCCATCCCAAGGCCGCGTTCTGGATGATGCAGGACGCGAAACTGGAGGACGTCGAGCGCGCGTACATGGAGATCGCGGCCGACGAACACCAGCACGCGCTGCTCGGGCTCCAGGACGGTGTCCCCGCCTTCCTGATGGAGTACTACGACCCCCGTCACCGTGAACTGGTCGGCCTGTACGAGCCGTTGCCCGGTGACGTCGGCATGCACTTCCTGACGCCTGCCACCGAGGCACCCGTCCACGGCTTCACCCGTGCGGTGATCACCGCCGTGATGGGCCGCCTCTTCGAAGACCCGGCCGTCGCCCGTGTCGTCGTGGAACCGGACGTGTCCAACACCGCCGTACACGCACTGAACGAGGCGGTCGGGTTCGTGCCCGAGCGTGAGATCCAAAAGCCGGAGAAGAAAGCCTTGTTGAGCTTCTGCACACGGGAACAATTCGTGGCGGCCATGGCGGTGTCCGTATGAGCCTCGCCGACGCCGTGGCCCACCTCTCCCCCGAGCGCTGGGAGAAGGCCAACCGCCTCCTGATCCGCAAGGCCCTCGCCGAGTTCGCGCACGAGCGGCTGCTCACGCCCGAACTCGCCGAGAAGGACAGCGACTTGTACGTCGTCCGCAGTGACGACGGCCTGACCCGGTACCGGTTCACCGCCACCCGGCACGCCCTCGACCACTGGCAGGTCGACGCCGACTCGATCACCCGGCACCGCGACGGCGCCGAGCTCCCCCTCGCAGCCCTGGACTTCTTCATCGAGCTGAAGCAGGCGCTCGGGCTGAGCGAGGAGATCCTGCCGGTCTACCTGGAGGAGATCTCCTCCACCCTCTCCGGCACCTGCTACAAGCTCACCAAGCCGCAGATCCCGGTGGCCGAGCTGGTCAAAAGCGACTTCCAGGCGATCGAGACGGGGATGACCGAGGGCCACCCCTGCTTCGTCGCCAACAACGGCCGGCTCGGCTTCGGCATCCACGAGTACCTCTCGTACGCCCCCGAGACCGCGAGCCCGGTCCGCCTGGTGTGGCTGGCCGCGCACCGCTCCCGGGCGGCGTTCACGGCGGGCGTTGGCATCGAGTACGAGTCGTTCGTACGGCGGGAGTTGGGCGCCGAGACCGTCGAGCGGTTCGGGCTGACCCTCGTCGAGAAGGGTCTCGACCCCGACGACTACCTCCTCATCCCGGTCCACCCCTGGCAGTGGTGGAACAAGCTCAGCGTCACCTTCGCCGCCGAGATCGCCCGGGGCCTTCTCGTCTGCCTCGGCGAGGGCGACGACGAGTACCTCGCCCAGCAGTCCATCCGGACCTTCTTCAACAAGTCCAACCCCGAGAAGCACTACGTGAAGACGGCCCTGTCCGTCATCAACATGGGCTTCATGCGCGGGCTTTCGGCCGCGTACATGGAGGCCACCCCGGCGATCAACGACTGGCTCGCCCAACTCATCGAGAACGACCCGGTGTTGAAGTCCACCGGCCTGTCGATCATCCGTGAGCAGGCGGCCGTCGGCTACCGGCACCTGGAGTACGAGGCCGCGACCGACCGCTACTCGCCGTACCGCAAGATGCTCGCCGCATTGTGGCGCGAGAGCCCGGTCTCCTCGCTCCAGGACGGCGAGTCCCTGGCGACGATGGCCTCGCTGGTGCACCTGGACCACGAGGGCGCGTCCTTCGCCGGCGCGTTGATCGAGCAGTCGGGGCTGACGCCGGTGGAGTGGCTGCGGCGGTATCTGCGGGCGTACTTCACCCCGCTGCTACACAGCTTCTACGCCTACGACCTGGTGTTCATGCCGCACGGCGAGAACGTCATCCTCGTCCTGAAGGACGGTGTCGTCCAGCGCGCGATCTACAAGGACATCGCCGAGGAGATCGCCGTCATGGACCCGGACGCGGTGCTGCCGCCGACGGTCGAGCGGCTGCGGGTCGAGGTCCCCGAGGACAAGAAGCTGCTGTCGATCTTCACCGACGTTTTCGACTGCTTCTTCCGCTTCCTCGCCTCCAACCTGGCCGCCGAGGGCGTCCTGGAGGAGGACGACTTCTGGCGTACGGTCGCGGACGTCACCCGCGAGTACCAGGACGCGGCACCCGAACTCGCCGACAAGTTCCGGCAGTACGACATGTTCGCGCCCGAGTTTTCCCTGTCCTGCCTCAACCGTCTCCAGCTGCGCGACAACAAGCAGATGGTGGACCTCGCGGACCCCGCCGGCGCGCTCCAGCTCATCGGCACCCTGAAGAACCCCATCGCCGGGTTCTGACCCACAAGCAGGCGGGCACCCCGGGGTACGGTCCCCCGGGGTGCCCGCCCCATTTACGGGGACTGCTCGACTAACGTGCGGGCCAAGGGACTTGGGGCGACCGGTAGTAGTCGATCCCGAGCGCGTCCCAGCGCGGCGCCTGTGCCGCGAGCCGCACCTTGTAGGTGTCCCAGTCGTGCGTCGCGGCCGGCGACCAGCCCAGCTCGGCCACGCCCGGCAGCCTGGGGAAGGCCATGTACTGGATGTTGGCGTCGGTCACGATGGTCTCCGACCACAGCGGCGCCTCGACGCCCCGGATCGCCGAACTCGGCACCCCGGCAAGGTAGTTGCCCGGGTCCCAGTCGTAGGACCGCTTCACCTCGACGAGCCCTGCCCAGTCCTGCCCGAGCGGGGTGTCCTCGGTGTACTTCATGTCGAGGTAGACGCGGTCGGCGGGCGAGAGGATCAGCCCGGTGCCGTTCTTCGCGGCCTCGGCGACCTGCGCCTTCTCGGCGGCGTCGGTGTCGTCGAGACCCCAGTACTGGGCGAGGGCGCCCTTCACGGGGTGGGCGCCGGTGATCTGGTGCCAGGCGATCACCGTCTTGCCGTACTTGGTGACGATCGGCTGCACCCGGTCCATGAACTTGACGTAGTCCTCATGGCTGGTGGAGTGCGCCTCGTCGCCGCCGATGTGGAGATAGCGGCCCGGGGTGAGCGCGGCCAGTTCGCGGATCACGTCGTCCACGAAGCTGTAGGTGAGGTCCTTGCCGACGCACAGCGAGCTGAAGCCGACGTCCGTGCCCGTGTAGAGCGGGGGCGCGACACCGTCGCAGTTCAGATCGGCGTAGGAGGCGAGGGCCGCGTTCGTGTGGCCCGGCATGTCGATCTCCGGCACGACCTCCAGGAAACGTGAGGAGGCGTAGCGGACGATCTCCTTGTAGTCGTCCTTCGTGTAGTGGCCGCCCACGCCTCCGCCCACCTCGGTCGAGCCGCCGTAAGTCGCCAGGCGGGGCCAGGAGTTGATCGCGATGCGCCAGCCCTGGTCGTCGCTGAGGTGCAGATGCAGGGTATTGATCTTGTAGAGCGCCAACTCGTCGATGTAGCGCTTGACTTGGCCGACCGTGAAGAAGTGCCGCGAGACGTCGAGCATCGCGCCGCGGTAGGCGTAGCGCGGGGAGTCCTCGATGGTGCCGCCCGCGATCTGCCAGGGGCCGCGCTGCACCGACTTCTTCTCGACGGCGGCGGGCAGGAGCTGGCGCAGGGTCTGCACGCCGTGGAAGAGCCCGGCGGGCCTGCTCGCGGTGATGGTGACACCGGAGGGGGTGCTGTTGAGCCGGTAGCCCTCGGCGCCGAACGTGCCCTTGGCCAGGCGGAGTTGGATGCCGCCCTTGCCGCGCGAGGTCACCGGCAGCCGGTAGCCGGTGGAGGGGCGCAGGATGCCCGCGAGGTACGCGCCGATCCGGCGCGACTCACGGGTGTCGTCGACGCGGATACGGGTGCCGCTGGTGATCCGGTACGGATGTCCCGCGGGGGCGACCTTCGCGGGCGCCGGGACCACCCGGTCCAGCGGGGTGGCGGTGGCGGGCGCGGCGGAGGGTGCGGCGCCGACGACGGACACGCCCGCGGCGGCGACGAGCAGCAGCGAACCGAGGAGGCGGGTCGTTCTGTGGCGCTGTCTCACAAGGCGTCTCACGAGCGGTCCCTTCCTTTGAACTTCCCTTGAGCCCGGACAGGTACAGACCATTCTGTCGCCTGACCGGTGGAAGAATCCCTCCCATGGCGGAAATCATCCAGAAGGACGGCACCTGGATCTTCGACGGCGACGCCCTGCGGCTGACTCCCGGACGGGACAAGAACGTCGGCCTGTTCCGCAAGACACTGGGCGAACTCGTCGTCCCCCTGGGCGCGTTGGCCGGCGTCTCGTTCGAGCAGGGCCGTAAGTCGGGCCGGCTGAGACTGCGGCTGCGGGACGGCGCCGACCCGCTGCTGCACGCCACCGGCGGCCGGCTCACCGAGGGCGACGACCCCTACCAACTCCCCGTCGAGTCGGACCGGTACGGCGTCGCCGAGTACTTCGTGGACGAGGTGCGCAACGCCCTGCTGCTCGACGAGGTCCCGGCCGACCCGGTGGACGCGTACCTGCTGCCGGGCCCCGCCGTGCCGCTGTCCGTGTCCGCGGGGGACGGCACGGCGAGCTTCGACGGCGAGCGCGTACGGCTGGAGTGGAACTGGAAGACCGAGGACGCCAAGTCCGCCGCCGGCGCCCGCACCCTCGCCGTCACCGACCTCGTCGGCGTGGAGTGGCGTCCCTCGGCCGGGCTGGAGAACGGCTACATCCGCTTCTCGGTGCGCAACGCGCCGACCAAGGCTCCGCCCAAGTACGACCCCAACTCCGTGGAGTTGTGGGGCTTCAAGAAGGACCCGCTGATGGCCCTGGTCGCCGCGGCCGTACAGGCGCGCCTCCCGCACCCGGCCGCCGAGACGGACGTACGACATGAACAGCCGGAACCCGCACGGCAGTTGACGGCCGCGGCGGAGGACGGTCACGACGCGCTGCTGCGGCGGTTGCGTGAACTCGGTGAGCTGCACCGGGACGGGGTGCTCACGGACGAGGAGTTCGCGATGGCCAAACAGGCGGTCCTCAGACGGATGTGACCATCCGGGGAGGACCGCCTGCCGGCTGAGTCGCGCCCTGCCTTCCGGGCGTAACTCGGTTTGCTTCAGGGCTACTTGGCCTTGCGGGCGACCGTGAAGCGGTCGATCTCGGCGCCGGTCTCGGCGATGCCGCGCACCGTCAGGGTCGTCGTACGGCCCTTCGAGGCGGGCTGCACGTCGACGCGCAGGAACGAGTAGTTGAGGTAGCGGACGCGCGACCAGGCGACCGTCTCGTTGACCTTGCCGTCCTTCGTGTTGACGAAGGCGGCGACCGAGTCGAGGTCGGCGACGTGACCCTCGTAGGAGTCCGGGGCGGAGAACGCGTACAGGCTGCGGCCGGCCGCGCCCGCCGTCACGTAGACGACACCCTCGGTCTCCGGGTACGCCGTGCCGCCGATCGGCAGCTTCTTGACGACCGCGTTCTTCTTGATGACGTCGGTGCGCTCGTACTGGTGGTTGTGGCCGTTGATGACCAGGTCCACCGTGTACTTCTCGAACAGCGGCACCCACTCGCCCCGCACTCCCCCCTCCGAGGAGTGCGCGGTGGAGGTGCAGTAGGCGCAGTGGTGGAAGAAGACGACGACGAAGTCGATGTCGTGCGCCGCGCGGTACTTCTTGAGCTGCGCCTCCAGCCACGTGGTCTGCGTGCCGCCGGAGATGCCGAGGTTGGCCGGGATCTCGAAGGACACGTCGTTGGCGTCCAGCGAGATGACCGCCGTGTTGCCGTAGACGAAGGAGTAGACGCCCGGCAGGTTCGCCTTGTCGGGGCCGTTGTCCGGCAGGTTCCAGCGGGCGTCCTCGCCGCCGTAGCCGTTGGGCGAGTACCAGGCCTCCATGTCGTGGTTGCCGTAGGCGGGCATCCACGGCACGGACTTGGCGACCGACTCGGTCTGCGCGAGGAACTGGTCCCAGGTCCGCGAGTCGAAGCCGGCGTCGGCGGTCTTGCCCGCGCCCGCCGGGTCGGCGTAGCAGATGTCGCCGGCGTGCAGGTGGAAGGCCGGGTTCTGGCCCAGCAGCAGGCTGTTGTTGGCCAGGCCGTGGTAGCCGACGCCCTCGTCGCCGAAGGCCGTGAAGGTGAACGGCTTCTTGTGGTCGGGGGCGGTGGTGAAGGTGCCCAGGGTGCCGAGCAGGTGGGCCTCGGCCGGGTCGAAGCCCGCGTGGCCGACGCCGTAGTAGTACGTCTTGCCCGGGCGCAGGTGGGTCAGCTTGGCGTGCAGGTAGTACTGGGTGTGGTCACCGCTCGCGCCGACGCCCGCCGGGGTGTAGAGGGAGCGCACCTCGGCCTCGATCTTGTGGGAGAGGTCCCAGGGGTGCGCGCCGATCCGGACGAACGGTTTCCTGACGTCGGTCGGGACCTGCCAGGAGACCGTCACCTCCGTGCGCGGGTCGTTGCCGAAGGCGAGGTGCCGGCCGAACGGGGAGACGAGGGCCCCGTTCACCGACTCGGTGGCGGGCGTGGTCCTGGTGCTTGCCTGGGTGGGGACGGCCGCCTGGGCGATGCCGCCCGGCACGAACACGCCACCCGCGACGGCGCCGAGCGTGACGGCACCGCCTCTGATCATCGTGCGCCGCGAGAATCTCGCGCGCAGGTACTCGTGCTGTTCCGCCATGCTCATGCGCTCGGCGAGCTCCGCGGGTACTCCCATACGAGGAATGTCCATGGCGTCTGAAACTCGTCGACATGGGCAACGGTGCGCAAGACACAGGATGGACAGCTTACGAACAGAGCCCCATAAGACTTTCAACAGGCCGTTGCCCGATATCGGGCAGGATTCTTGCAAACCGCCCTTCGGTGCCCCAGGATCAACCGGGTGCACGACGAACTCGTTGATCATCTGACGCGCTCCACGCCCCTCAACCGGGGCGAGGCACTGCGGGTGATCCAGGACGTGCTCGCCTACTTCGACGAGACGACCGAGGTCTACGTCCGTCGCCGCCACCGCGAACTCCAGGCCCAGGGCCTGGTGAACGCGACGATCTTCGACCGGATCGAGGCGGACCTGAAATACCGGGCGGTCGCACCACCGGAGCTCACGCTCAGGCAGTTGCGCCGCATCGTCTACGGCTAGGAATACCTATACATGTGCGGAATTGTCGGATACATCGGCAAGCGTGACGTCGCCCCGCTGCTGCTGGAGGGCCTACAGCGGCTGGAGTACCGCGGCTACGACTCGGCGGGCATCGTCGTGACGGCGCCCAAGACGGCCGGCCTGAAGATGGTCAAGGCCAAGGGCCGGGTCCGTGACCTGGAGGCCAAGGTCCCGGCACGCTTCAAGGGCACCACCGGCATCGCCCACACCCGCTGGGCCACGCACGGCGCCCCCTCCGACGTGAACGCCCACCCGCACCTGTCCGCCGACAGCAAGGTCGCCGTAGTCCACAACGGCATCATCGACAACGCGTCCGACCTGCGGAAGAAGCTGGAGGCGGACGGCGTCGAGTTCCTCTCCGAGACCGACACCGAGGTCCTCACCCACCTCATCGCCCGCTCGCAGCAGGAGAAGCTCGAGGACAAGGTCCGCGACGCGCTCCGGGTGATCGAGGGGACGTACGGCATCGGCGTCCTGCACGCCGACTTCCCCGACCGCATCGTGGTGGCTCGAAACGGCTCCCCGGTGGTCCTCGGCATCGGCGAGAAGGAGATGTTCGTAGCCTCGGACATCGCCGCGCTGGTGACGCACACGCGCCAGATAGTGACGCTGGACGACGGCGAGATGGCCACCCTCAAGGCCGACGACTTCCGGACATACACGACCGAGGGCACCCGCACCACGTCCGAGCCGACCACCGTCGAGTGGGAGGCCGCCTCCTACGACATGGGCGGCCACGACACCTACATGCACAAGGAGATCTTCGAGCAGGCCGACGCCGTGGACCGCGTGCTGCGCGGCCGCATCGACGACCGCTTCTCCACCGTGCACCTCGGCGGCCTGAACCTGGACGCCCGCGAGGCCCGGCAGATCCGCCGCGTGAAGATCCTCGGCTGCGGCACCTCGTACCACGCGGGCATGATCGGCGCCCAGATGATCGAGGAGCTGGCCCGCATCCCCGCGGACGCGGAGCCGGCCTCCGAGTTCCGCTACCGCAACGCGGTCGTCGACCCCGATGCCCTCTACATCGCGGTCTCCCAGTCCGGCGAGACGTACGACGTGCTGGCGGCGGTCCAGGAGCTGAAGCGCAAGGGCGCGCGCGTTTTGGGCGTGGTGAACGTCGTCGGCTCGGCGATCGCCCGCGAGGCGGACGGCGGCATGTACGTGCACGCGGGCCCCGAGGTCTGTGTCGTCTCGACCAAGTGCTTCACCAACACCACAGTCGCCTTCGCCCTGTTGGCCCTGCACCTCGGCCGCACCCGCGACCTCTCGGTCCGCGACGGCAAGCGCATCATCGAGGGCCTGCGCAAGCTGCCGGCCCAGATCTCCGAGATCCTGGACCAGGAGGAGGAGATCAAGAAACTGGCGGCCGAGTACGCCGAGGCCCGCTCGATGCTCTTCATCGGCCGGGTCCGCGGCTACCCGGTGGCCCGCGAGGCCTCCCTCAAGCTCAAGGAGGTCTCCTACATCCACGCCGAAGCCTACCCCGCCTCGGAGTTGAAGCACGGCCCCCTCGCCCTGATCGAGCCCGCCCTCCCCACGGTCGCGATCGTCCCCGACGACGACCTCCTGGAGAAGAACCGCGCGGCCCTGGAGGAGATCAAGGCCCGCAGCGGCCGCATCCTCGCGGTGGCCCACCAGCACCAAGAGAAGGCCGACCAGACCATCATCGTCCCGAAGAACGAGGACGAACTGGATCCGATCCTGATGGGGATTCCCCTTCAACTCCTGGCGTACCACACGGCGTTGGCCCTGGGCCGGGACATCGACAAGCCGAGGAACCTCGCGAAGTCAGTAACGGTCGAGTAGCACCCCCAGGGGCGCGGGGAACTGCGCGACCAGCCCCCACGCACCCGCAGCGGCCGACGAACCAGAACGAACCCCCACGTGCAGCCTCAATGCACGGGGGGTTCGTTCATATCGCCGGGAGTTGAAACTCCCAGCCTGCGCCGCTAGCCAGTCGCCGTCACGCCCCGACCAGCAGCCCGCCGAGGAAGCACCGTCGGCCAGTGCGCAAGCGCGGCCGTCGCCGAATACCAGGCAACAGCCCCCGCAGCGACACCGAACCACCCACCGACCTTGCCCAGCCCGTCGTTGCCGGCGAACTGGGCGATGGCAAGCAGCACGAGGGAGACGAAGAACAACCCGTAGGTGCCCTGGGTGAGTTGGTCGCCGCCCGCGAGGGTCACGGAGAGGGCGACAAGAGCGAACAGGACCAGGAACAACCCCGCCGCGTTGTCAGACACGGAGTTCCCCGCACTGACAGCCCAGGTGAACCAGAGCGCGCCGAACGCGGTGAACGCCGTACCGGCAGCCGTGTCGCCCTCGCGGAACGCGAGGAGTCCGACGACGAAGAGGGCAACTCCGCCCACATAGTGGGCCAGTGACACGGCGTCAGCCGTGGAGACCCCGTTGATGACATCCGTGTACCCGAGCCCGAAGGCCAACAGGGTGATTCCCAGGGCGAGTCGGCCGACGATCGATGTGGTGCTTCCCGCAGAGACGTCTTTGTCCACGGCGGGCTCCCTTCATGCATGTGCGGTTGTGCGGTGTGACCGATATATGCCCTTCACAAGGACACAAACACCTCTGCACAACGGCGAATTCGGGAGCTCACCTGTGAGTTCGGCCGACGGGCCGACGCGTCAGGGAATGACGACTACAGGCCGCTGCGCCCGCTTCGCGAGCCGCCCCGCGACGGAGCCGAAGATGCGTCCGACGATGCCATGGGTCGAGCCCACGACGATCGCGTCCGCCTCGTACTCCCGCCCCACCTCTTCGAGTTCGTGGCAGATGTCGCCACCGCGCTCGACGAGGATCCAGGGCACTTCCGCCAGGTACTCGGCGCAGGCCAGCTCCAGACCCAGCACCTCGGTGCGGTGGTCAGGCACGTCGACGAAGACCGGTGGCTCGCAGCCCGCCCACACCGTGGTGGGCAGCCGGTTGGCGACATGGACGATGACCAGGCCCGAGCCCGAGCGATGGGCCATGCCGATCGCGTAGGCGAGGGCACGCTCACTGGACGTCGAGCCGTCGAAGCCGACGACGACGCCGTGCTTGAAGGCTGGATCGCAGGAATGACGTGGCTGTTCCGCCGCCAGGGGCTCGGCCGCCGTGGGATCGGCGACGGGCCGCTTGCGGTCCGCGGGTTCGAAAGATTCGTGACCGGCCATGGGTGTCTCGGCTTTTTGATCCTCTTGGGAGGGGACAACAGGATGCGGCGGAGCTGTGTCCGGGAATCATCTTCCCAACCCCATACCCCCAAGGGTACGGCGGCACTCCTCCTTAGCCCATATCCCGCACATGCTCCGGCGGAGTTCCCCGGAGCATGCACGAGGGGGCGCCCGTAACGCAATGGTTGCTGCCCCGTACAGGCGGTTTGCACAGGATTCACTTATCCGCGCACATCGATGGACTGCCCTACAGTGACCGACGCATCGAACAAGCGTTGAACCCGGCGAGCCGCCGCCCCAGGGAGCACGCCATGTCCGGACACCGCACGACCTCCGAGGCACACCCCAGCCACGACACCGCCACCGACGTGGTCCGCTGGGCGGTCTTCAGCTGTGTCCTCGTTCCCGTCGTCCTCCTCTGGTACGGCACCTCCCTCGCCGGCGCCACCGGCACGGCCCTGGGTCTCGCGGCCGTCACCGCCGCCTGCCGGGTGCTGCTGCGCCGTTCCGAGCAGGGCGCGGCCCGGCTGCTGGCCGAAGAACACTCCTCGCACCGCGGCCACCGCCACCGGGCCGCGGCGTGCGGGCGGTGCGAGTGGTGTGGGTTCCGACAAGGTGTCGGCAAGATGTTGCGTTCGCCGTCGGGGTGGCCAACCCCAAGACGATCGTGTTGGCGCGCTCCTGGCTGTGGCTCCGGGGTG
>NZ_JBLTJC010000144.1:0-24364 GCF_048158785.1 Streptomyces colwelliae
CTTGGGGTGTTGTCACGGTGGGGCGGGGTTGGTGCCGGGTACGCGGCGGGCTGCGCCGTACCGCCACGACCCGCTCCCGTTTCGTTGGCGGCTGCGGGTTGTGGTGCCAGGAGGGGCTCTGCCCCCGAGGACGCCCACACTGAGCCGCTCACATCAACACGGCGGCACTTCTGGGCAACGGCCGGTGTACCCCCGGTCAACCTAGGTAGGCTCGGGAAGCATGGAGCATGAGGTGTACGTTCCGGTTTCCGCCGAGCGGCTGTGGGGCGCGCTCGCGGACCCCGCCCGGGTCGCCCGCGCTGTCCCCGGCTTTCAGCAGGACGCCGGCACCGAACCCGTTGCCGGACGCCTGAAGGTCCGTGTCGGCAGCCACTCCATCACCTATCGGGGGGCGGTGCGCGTCTCCGCGCAGGACGACGGGACGTACGCCGTGGAGGGCGACGCTACGGAGGCCCGCGGTACCGGCTCCGTCAAGCTCGCGCTCACGCTGCGCGTCCGTGAGTCCGATGGGGGCTGCACCGTCGTCTTCGACGGTACGGCGACCGCGGACGGCCGGATCACCGAACTGGCGCCGGACGCTGTGAGGTCGGCGGCGACCAGGCTGCTGGACCGGTTCGCGGAGAACTTGGGGGCGGACGTGGACGAACCGGAGCAGCCTCAACTCGCGGACCCCGCCCCCGTGTTCGGAACAGAGGAAGCTGGAGGGACAGAGGGAGCGGGAGGGGCAGAAGAAGCTGGCGGGACAGAAGAAGCCGACGGGGCGGACGAGCCCGACGGGGTCGATGAGCTCGACGACATCGATGAGCCCGATGAGCCCGATGACATCGACGAGATCGGCGACACCGTGGGTGACGTCGGCGGCCTCGCGGAACCTCATGTCTCCGAGACCTTCGCCGAGACCCCCGAACCTCCCGCCGAGGCCGCCCACGCCCGGCGCACGATGATCGGGCGCAGTGCGGAGGAGGTCGACCACGCGCCGCCGCGCGGGCGTTACGCCCCCGTCCCCGCGCCGCAGGCCGTCTCGGCGAACGCCACCCTCCGTTGGGCGGCTCCGGCCGCGGCGCTGGTCGTGGCGTCGGCGATCGTGGTCAACAGGGTGCTGCGCAAACGCCGTTGAAGGGTCGCCGTCCGCCTTCCCGATCAGCCCAGTAGGGTCGTGCCGTGAGTAACGAAGAGATCACGCTGACCGCGGGTGACGCGGAAGTGACGGTGCAGCCGGGCAACGGCGGCCGTATCGGAGGGCTCCGCGTCGGCGGCACCGAACTCCTGCGCCAGGGCGAGCGGTTCGGGTGCTTCCCGATGGTCCCCTGGTGCGGCCGGACCCGCGACGGCCGCTTCCTGGACGGCGGGACCGTCCGCCAGATGCCCCTCAACTCCCCGCCGCACGCCATCCACGGCACCGTCCGCGACGGCGCCTGGCGCACCGCCCGCAGGTCGGCCGACGAGGCGGTCATCACGTACGACCTGGTCGAGCCGTGGCCCCACCCGGGCCGGGTCACCCAGGTCGTCGCGCTGACCGGGGACGCCCTGACGCTCACCATGGCGGTGGAGGCGCACGACGACTCGTTCCCGGCGCAGATCGGCTGGCACCCGTGGTTCCACCGGAACCTCGGCGGCGAGGACGTGACCGTCGACTTCACCCCGGCCTGGCAGGAGGAGCGCGGCGACGACCACCTGCCTACTGGCAAGCGCGTCGACCGTGAGCCGGGTCCCTGGGACGACTGTTTCGGCATGCCCGGTGGTGTGGACGTCACGCTGACCTGGCCGGGGCAGCTGGAGTTGAAGGTGACGAGCCCGGAGGAGTGGGTCGTCGTCTACGACGAGCAGGAGGCCGCTGTGTGCGTGGAACCGCAGACCGGCCCGCCGAACGGCCTGAACACCCTGCCCCGCCTGGTCACCCCGATCGAGCCGCTGGAAGCCACGATGACCTGGAGTTGGACGCGCCTCTAAGCTGGGCGGCATGACGGACGTACGCGGCGTGGTGCTGCAACAGATCAAGGACAAGGCCGTGGTGCACGGCAAGGTGACCCTGTCGTCGGGGCTGGAGGCCGACTACTACATCGACCTCCGCCGCGTCACCCTCGATGGGGAAGCCGCTCCGCTCGTCGGGCAGGTGCTGCTCGATCTGACCGCCGACCTCGACTTCGACGCGGTCGGCGGGCTGACCATGGGCGCCGATCCGGTCGCCACGTCGATGCTGCACGCCGCCGCCGCACGCGGGCGGAAGCTGGACGCCTTCGTCGTGCGCAAGGCCGCGAAGGCGCACGGCATGCAGCGTCAGGTGGAGGGCCCCGAGATCAAGGGCCGCCGGGTGCTGGTCGTCGAGGACACCTCCACCACCGGCGACTCCCCGCTCACCGCCGTCGAGGCCGTGCGCGCGGCCGGTGCCGAGGTCGTCGCCGTCGCGACCATCGTGGACCGGGCGACCGGTGCCGCCGAGAAGATCGAGCAGGGTGCGGGAGTGCCGTATCTCTTCGCCTACTCCAAGGACGAGCTGGGCCTGGACTGACCGCCCACTCTGAGCATCCGGCCGCGTCTGGAAAGATGGGGCCGACGATGACGTCGCACCCAAGGTCTAGGTCAGGGCCGTAGCACGCAGATCGCGAAGATCGCCAACCCGCAGATACCAAGGAGCGGACCATGCCCATCGCAACCCCCGAGGTCTACAACGAGATGCTCGACCGGGCGAAGGCAGGCAAGTTCGCCTACCCGGCCATCAATGTGACCTCGACCCAGACCCTGCACGCTGCGCTGCGCGGCTTCGCGGAGGCCGAGAGCGACGGCATCGTCCAGATCTCCACGGGTGGCGCCGAGTTCCTGGGCGGCCAGTACGCCAAGGAGATGGTCACGGGCTCCGTGGCCCTGGCCGAGTTCGCGCACATCGTCGCCGAGAAGTACCCGGTCACGGTCGCGCTGCACACCGACCACTGCCCCAAGGACAAGCTCGACGGGTACGTGCGCCCGCTGATCGCCGTCTCCGAGGCGCGTGTGAAGGCCGGCGGCAACCCGCTGTTCCAGTCGCACATGTGGGACGGTTCGGCGGAGACCCTCGCCGACAACCTCGCCATCGCGCAGGAGCTGCTGGCCCGCGCGGCCGCCGCGAAGATCATCCTCGAGGTGGAGATCACCCCGACCGGCGGCGAGGAGGACGGTGTCTCGCACGAGATCAACGACTCCCTCTACACCACGGTCGAGGACGCGATCCGCACCGTCGAGGCGCTGGGCCTGGGCGAGAAGGGCCGCTACCTGCTGGCCGCGTCGTTCGGCAACGTGCACGGCGTGTACAAGCCGGGCAACGTCGTGCTCCGCCCCGAGCTGCTCAAGGAGCTGAACGAGGGCGTGGCCGCAAAGTACGGCCAGCCGGCCGGCAGCAAGCCGTTCAACTTCGTCTTCCACGGCGGCTCCGGCTCCACGCCGGAGGAGATCGCCACCGCGCTGGAGAACGGCGTGGTGAAGATGAACCTCGACACCGACACCCAGTACGCGTTCACGCGCCCCGTCGCGGACCACATGCTGAAGAACTACGACGGTGTCCTGAAGGTCGACGGCGAGGTCGGCTCCAAGAAGACCTACGACCCGCGCACGTGGGGCAAGCTCGCCGAGGCGTCGATGGCCGCGCGCGTCACCGAGGCCTGCTCGAACCTGCGCTCCACGGGCACCAAGATCAAGTAGTAAGGGGCCCTCTGGGGCGCCTTTTTCGCGAGCCCGGTGCTACGGCACCGGGCTCGTTGTATACCTGGGGCATGTCCGATGTCCGGCTCGCCTCGCCCCAGGGCAAGTGGATCCTGCTGACCACGGTCCTCGGTTCCAGCATGGCCATGGTGGACTCCACCGTCGTCAACGTCGCGCTGCCCCGCATCGGCCGCGATCTCGACGCCGACCTGGCCGCCCTCCAGTGGACGGTCAACGCGTACATGCTCACGCTGGCCGGGCTGATCCTGCTGGGCGGTTCGCTCGGCGACCGCTACGGCCGCCGCAAGATCTTCGTCCTGGGTGTGGTGTGGTTCGCGGCGGCCTCCCTGCTGTGCGGACTCGCGCCCAACGTGGGTGTCCTGATCGCCGCCCGCGCGCTCCAGGGCATCGGCGGCGCACTCCTGACTCCCGGCTCCCTCGCCCTGATCCAGGCCTCCTTCCACCCCGACGACCGGGCCAGGGCGGTCGGTCTGTGGTCCGGCTTCGGCGGTATCGGCGCGGCGATCGGGCCGTTCCTGGGCGGCTGGCTGGTGGACGGCCCCGGCTGGCGCTGGGTGTTCCTGATCAACGTGCCCTTGGCGCTGATCTGCGCCCCCATCGCCGTACGCCACGTCCCCGAGTCCGCGGACGGCCGCGCCCACGGCCGCTTCGACGTCCTCGGCGCGGCACTCGGCGCCGTGGCGCTCGCCCTCGTGACGTACGCGCTGATCGAGGCGCGCGACGGCTCACTGGTCGTGGTCCTGGCCGCCGTCGCGGGCGTGGCGGCGGGCGTCGCCTTCGTCTACGTCGAGAAGCGCGGCGCCGATCCGATGATGCCGCCGGACATCTTCGCGTCGCGCCAGTTCACGGCGGTCAACCTCGTCACCCTCTGCGTCTACGCGGCCTTCGGCGGCTTCTTCTTCCTCACCGCGCTCCAACTCCAGGTCGTGGCGGGCTACTCGGCGCTCCAGGCCGGCACGGCCCTGCTCCCGACGACCGCCCTGATGCTGCTCTTCTCGGCCCGCTCCGGCGAACTGGCCCAGCGCATCGGCCCCCGCATCCCGCTCACCGTCGGCCCGCTCCTGTGCGCGGCGGCGATGCTGCTGATGCTGCGGGTCGGCCCGGACTCCTCCTACCTCACCGACGTCGTGCCCGCCCTCCTCGTGATGGGCACCGGCATGGTCGCCCTGGTCGCGCCGCTCACGGCCACCGTCCTCGCCTCCGTGGACACCGCGCGGGCGGGCCTGGCCAGCGGCATCAACAACGCGGCGGCCCGCGCGGCCGGCCTCATCGCGGTCGCCGCGCTGCCGCTGCTGGCGGGCATGGGCCCGGAGGCGTACCGCTCGGCCCCCGCCTTCGACCACGCCTTCGACCGGGCGATGCTGTGGTGCGCGGGCGCCCTGGTGGTGGGTGCGGCCCTGGCCTGCGCGACCGTACGACGCCCGGCACCGGACTGCCGCCGCCCGGAGTGCCTCACGCACGGGTGGGTGACGGCTCCGCCGCTGGAGCCGCGGGTGGGGAAGGGGCGCCTGGAGTAGCGGTTCGAGTGGCGGCTCGCGTGGCGGTTCGATGCCGTGCGGCACCGGGATGCCTGGCAATCGCCGCCCCTGGGGGAGACTGGAACCCATGACGATTCACGAGAACCTCCTCGGGGGACCGCCCCCGACCCACCTCCCCGAAGACCCCGGGCCGCGTGACCTCCTCGCGAGCGGTGCGACGCCCGCCGATGTCGCCGCCAAGTACCCGACCTCCTCGCTGGCCTGGGCGCTGCTGGCCGACGACGCGTTCGAGCGCGGCAGCGTCGTGGAGTCGTACGCCTATGCCCGTACGGGCTACCACCGCGGCCTGGACTCGCTGCGCCGCAGCGGCTGGAAGGGCCACGGCCCGGTCCCCTGGGAGCACGAGCCGAACCGCGGCTTCCTGCGCGCCCTGCACGCCCTCGCCCGCGCCGCGCAGGCGATCGGCGAGCAGGAGGAGTACACGCGGTGCAGCCAGTTCCTGAAGGACTCCTCGCCCACGGCGGCCCAGACGCTCGGCTAGTCCGGGGACGTTGATGCAGGTCCGCCTGGTGTGACCAGGCGGACCTTGCGGTTCCGGGGGACGATTGGGGAGGATGCCCGGTGGGGACCGGGGCCACCGTGTCGAAAACGGCAGGGGCGGACCGCTACCCGGAGTACGCATCAGGAGACAGCGATGTCCCAACCGGCTCAGGAACCTCAGGAGCCCGAGGCCCCGCATCTCGACTTCCGGGGGACGACCCCGTACGAGGACTACGTCCAGGCCGACGTCCTCACCCACCTCCAGCACACCCGCTCCGACGACCCCGGCGAGATGGTCTTCCTGGTCACCACCCAGGTCATGGAGCTGTGGTTCACCGTCATCGTCCACGAGTGGGAGACCGCCGCGCGGGCCCTGCGCGAGGACCGGGTGCCGGTCGCGATCGACGCGCTGAAGCGTTCCGTACGGGAACTCGACGCGCTCAACGCCTCCTGGCGGCCCCTCGGCCAGCTCACGCCGGCCCAGTTCAACTCCTACCGCGCCGCCCTCGGCGAGGGCTCCGGCTTCCAGTCCGCGATGTACCGCCGCATGGAGTTCCTCCTCGGCGAGAAGTCCGCGTCCATGCTCGTCCCGCACCGGGGCGCGCCGCGCGTGCACGCCGAGCTGGAGAAGGCCCTGCACGAACCGAGCCTCTACGACGAGGTGTTGAGGCTCCTCGACCGGCGCGGGCACGCGGTCCCCGAGGCCGTACTGACGCGTGACGTGACGCTGCGGTACGAGCCGTCGGAGGCCGTCGAGGAGGTGTGGACCGCCCTCTACTCCGGTGACGCCGGTGACGAACTCGCCCGGCTCGGCGAGGCGTTGACCGATGTCGCCGAACTGGTGTGGCGATGGCGCAACGACCATCTCGTCGCCACCCGGCGCGCGATGGGCGCGAAGACCGGGACCGGCGGCTCCGCGGGCGTGGCCTGGCTGGAGAAGCGGGCCCAGAAGAACGTGTTCCCCGAGCTGTGGACGGCGCGCTCCCATGTCTGAACTCCTGGCCGAGGCGGAGAAGTTGGACGCCGCCGACGAACTCGCGGGCGTGCGTTCGCGGTTCGTCCTCGATGACGTGGTCTATCTCGACGGGAACTCGCTCGGCGCGCTGCCGGTCGGTGTCCCCGGGCGGGTCGAGGACGTCGTACGCCGGCAGTGGGGCGAGCTGCGTATCCGCTCCTGGGACGAGAGCGGCTGGTGGACCGCGCCCGAGCGGATCGGCGACCGGATCGCTCCGCTGGTCGGGGCGGCGGCCGGGCAGATCGTCGTCGGCGACTCCACAAGTGTCAATGTCTTCAAGGCACTTGTGGCGGCGGTGCGGATGACGGCCGGCTCGGGCCGGGACGAGATCGTCGTCGACGCGACGACCTTCCCCACGGACGGGTACATCGCCGAGTCGGCGGCCCGGATGACCGGGTGCACGCTGCGGCCGGTGCTTCCGGCGCAGGTGCCGGACGTGCTCGGCGACCGTACGGCGGCGGTGCTCCTCAACCACGTCGACTACCGCACCGGCCGGCTGCACGACCTGCCCGCGCTCACGGCCGCCGTGCACGCGGCGGGTGCCGTGGTCGTCTGGGACCTGTGCCACAGCGCGGGCGCCCTGCCGGTCGGACTCGACGAGCACGGGGTCGACCTCGCGGTCGGCTGCACGTACAAGTACCTGAACGGCGGCCCTGGTTCACCCGCGTACATCTACGTGCGGCGGGAGGTGCAGGACCGCTTCGACTCCCCGCTCCCCGGCTGGAACTCGCACGCCGAACCCTTCGGCATGCGGCCCGTCTACGAACCGGCGGCGGGCGCGCTGCGCGGTCGTGTGGGCACGCCCGACATCCTGTCCATGCTCGCCCTCGAAGCCGCCCTCGACGTGTGGGACGGCGACGGTGACGGCGTCCCGATCGGTGCGGTGCGCGCCAAGTCCCTCGCCCTGACGGACTTCTTCCTGGAGTGCGTGGCGTCGTACGTCCCCGCCGGGCGGGTGGAGTCGGTGACTCCGGTGGCCCACGCGGAGCGCGGCAGCCAGGTCGCGCTGCGGTGCGCGGACGCCGGGGACGTGATGAAACGGCTGATCGAGCGGGGTGTGGTCGGCGACTTCCGGCACCCGGACGTCCTGCGGTTCGGATTCACGCCGCTGTACGTCGGGTTCGGGGACGTGGAGCGGGCGGCTCGCGTGTTGGGAGACGTGGTTCGCTAGAAGCCGTACCTCGGTCTAACCGCCGTAGGCCATCGGAGCGGTTGGATCGACGGACAGGCCGGTGACGTACACCCCTGCCACGGCGGCGGCCCGCGCGGCTTGCGCGGCGCGCTCCGCGGCGGGGGTGTCCGGGGCGGTCCCGGTGGTCAGCAACTCGTAGTAGAGGGGCGCCGACACGGCCCGTACGACCTGGGAGGCGTCGGTGCCGGCGGGCAACTCCCCACGCCCTACGGCCTGTTCGACGCAGGGCGCCCACTCGGCGACCCGCACCTCGTAGAAGTGGCGCAGGGCCTCGGCCGTACGGGCGTCGCAGGTCGCGGCGGCGATGACGGCGCGGAACAGGGCGCCCTGCCGGGGATCGGCGAGCGTGCGCTGCACCAGCAGGGCGTTGGCGCGCAGGTCGCCGAGCAGCGAGCCCGTCTCCTCGCGCGGCAGCGACTGTTCGGCCATGTCGACGAGGAGGTCCGCGACCAGCGCGGTCACCGAACCCCAGCGCCGGTACACCGTGGTCTTGCCGACCTCCGCGCGCCGGGCGACGTCCGAGAGGTCGAGCCGGTCGACGCCCTGCTCGGCCAGCACGTCACCCGCGGCCCGCAGCACCGCCGTACGCACGCGTGCCGTGCGGCCACCGGGGCGCAGGGTGCCGGGTCCGGGGTCGGGCTGAGGTCCGGGGTCGGGCTGGGGTCTGTGTTCGCGCTCGTCCTCGGCGGACATGATGGGCTCCTGAGGGTGCTGATGAGGTGCCGTGACGGGCACGCCGTCAGCGTAACGAAACAGCAGAACCGTTTAACCCTCACCCAGCGTGACATCCGCGTGTCCGCGCACGTCACCGGCCTGGTAGCGTCCCGCCAACGGCCGCAATCTTCTCCAGGTCCGTCACATCCGAACCGTCCAAATCCGTTTCTTCGCTGAGAGGTTGGAGCATGCCGGACGACGCAGCCGCACGTGCCGCCGCAGAAGAGGAGTCGGCCTTCTCGCACCCCGCCGTCGACCCCGACAGCACCGCCGCGTACGGCGACCACCCCGACCAGGTGATCGACTTCTACGCCCCGCGCGGCGAACGCGTGCCGGGCGAGGCTCCACCCCTGGTCGTAGTACTGCACGGGGGCGCGTGGCGTGCCCCGTACGACCGCCGGCACATCACCCCGTTCGCGGACTTCCTGGCGCGACGGGGGTTCGCGGTGGCCAACGTCGAGTACCGCCGGGGGCCGGCGAGTCCCGCGGAGGGTGCCTCAATTCCGGCGCAGGGCAGTCCGGTTGGTGCTGCCGGAGGCCCGCTCGCGGGGCGCTGGCCGGACACCTTCGACGACGTCGCCGCCGCGCTGGACGCGCTCCCCGCGCTCGTACGGGAGGCGCTGCCGCAGGCCGATCCGCGCCGCACGGTGATCACCGGGCACTCGGCGGGCGGCCACCTCGCCCTGTGGGCGGCGGCCCGGCACGTCCTCCCGAAGGACGCCCCCTGGCGCACCGACGCCCCCGCCGCGCTGCGCGGTGTGGTCGCGCTCGCCCCGATCGCCGACTTCACGGTCGCCGAGAAGCTGGCGGTGTGCGGCGGTGCGGCTGCTCAACTCCTGGGCGGAGAGGCCAAGTTCGCCGAGCGTCTGCCGTACGCGGACCCGTCGCTCCTGCTCCCCACCGGCATCGCGACCACCCTGGTCCAGGGCCGCGCCGACGTCGTCGTCCCCCAGGCGGTCGCCGAGTCCTACGCGGACGCGGCGGCGAAGTCGGGCGAGGTCGTCGGCCTCACCCTGCTGGAGGACGTCGGCCACTTCCCGCTGATCGACCCGGCGGCGGACGCGTGCGCGGTGGTGGCGGAGGAGATCGCACAGCTGGCGTGGTGAGCGGCCGGGGAGAGGTGAGTGACGGGGAGAGTGGCTGCCGGTCGTCGGTCGGCCGTCCCGGTCATACCCGTAATACCTGAGAGCTACGACGCAGGTGAGTTCCCTGGTGTGACGCGGACGGGGACGGGGACAGGTGGTCGGCGGTGGCCCTGGTCAACCCCTCCGCGATGACGGTCTTCCTCTGGCACCGGACGGCCCTGATGGCCGGTCACGGCCACGACCCTCCCCGCGGGCCACGTAGTACTTGAGACGGACGGACCAGGACCCTTCTCACAGGTGACGACGGCTACCCGCCCCGCCGCCTACCGTTTTGAACGTGACCGAGACGACCCAGCAGATGCCGCCAGGCGCCGCCACCAAGCCGCGCAGCCCGGAGTACAGGCTGGCCGTGGACGCCCTGCGCGGGCTGCGGCAGGAGCTGTTCCACCACGACGCCTTCGCCTACCGCCCGTTGCCCCGCTCCACCGCCCAAGGCCCGCTGACCCGGCGCCTGAAGGGGCGGGCGCGGGAGTACGCGGCCTGGACCCCGCACGCCCTGATCGTCGCGGCCGGCCTGCTCGCGATGTTCATCGCCTCGGACAACGAGATCCGCGGCGCGGGCAGCAATCTGATCCTCGGCCTGCTCGCCCTGGTGCCGGTGGTGCTGACCCTGGTGCGGCCCGTCGGCGCGTTCTGGCTGTCCATGGCCGCGACCCCGATCGCCGCCGTCCTGGCGAACGAGTGGGACGACTCGTGGCCGTGGCTGGCCGGCAGCTTCGCCTGCCATCTGTTCGTGCTGACGATCGTGGCCATCCGCACCCGGCCGCGCACCGCCGCCTGGATGTGGGCACTGACGGCGGTCTACGGCTTCATCGCCGGCAACGTCGCCGGCGGCCGCGCCTTCCGCTCCGACACGGCGCAGGTGCTGTTCAGCTCCGCGCTGGTCCTGCTCGGCGTCGCCGTCTGGCAGATACGCAGGGAGGCCCGGCAGGAGGTGACCGCGCAGCGGACGGTCACGGCGCACGAGCGGTCCCGGCGCACGTTGCTGGAGGAGCGCACGACGATCGCCCGCGAGCTGCACGACGTGGTCGCCCACCACATGTCGGTGGTCGCCATCCAGGCGGAGGCCGCGCCCTACCGCGTGGAGAACCCGCCGCCGGAGCTGGAGCGGGCGTTCGTCACGATCAGGGAGAACGCGGTGGCGGCCCTGACCGAGCTGCGCCGGGTCCTGGGCGTGGTCCGCGCGGAGGACTACGAGGCGCCGGACGCCCCGCAGCCCACCCTCGCCGACATGGACGCGCTGCTCGCCAATGTGCGTGACGCCGGCCTGAGCGTCGACAAGGTGGTGACGGGCGCGGTGCGTGAACTCCCGCAGGGCGTCGAGCTGTCGGCGTACCGGATAGTGCAGGAGGCGTTGAGCAACACCCTGCGGCACGCGCCCGGCGCGAGTGCCCGCGTGGAGATCGGTTACGTGCTGGGCGGGCTGGGCCTGCGCATAGTCAACGGCCCGATGCCCGAGCCGAGCCTGGTGAAGCCCTCGCCGGGTGCCGGGCACGGTATCACCGGGATGCGGGAGCGGGTCTCCATGCTGAACGGCGAGATGACGTCGGCGCCGGCGGACGACGGCGGCTACGAGGTGACGGTGTTCCTGCCGGTCCCGAGTGCGAGTGAACCGGTGACGAGTGCGAGCGGAGGTGACGCATGACGATCCGCGTACTGATCGCGGACGACCAGATGATGGTGCGCGAGGGCTTCTCGGTCCTGCTGGGCGCGATGCCGGACATCGAGGTCGTCGGCGAGGCGGTGAACGGGCGCGACGCGGTCGAGCGGGTGCGTGAACTCGCCCCGGACGTCGTCCTGATGGACATCCGCATGCCGGAGATGAACGGTATCGAGGCGACCCGGGAGATCGTCGCGGCGGACGGTGCGGCGAAGGTGCTGGTGCTCACCACGTTCGACCTCGACGAGTACGTGTACCAGGCGCTGCGCGCGGGAGCCTCCGGCTTCCTCCTCAAGGACGCCTCGGCACGTCAACTCGCCGACGGGGTACGGGTGGTGGCGGCCGGCGAGGCGCTGCTCGCCCCCTCCGTCACCCGGCGGCTGATCACGGAGTTCTCGAAGCTGTCCGAGACACCCCGCCTGATGCCCAGCGCGCAGCAGGGGACGTACGGGGATCTGACCGAGCGGGAGACGGAGGTGCTGGTCCTCATCGCGCAGGGCCTGTCGAACGGGGAGATCGCCGAGCGGCTGGTGGTCGCCGAGTCCACGATCAAGACCCATGTCAGCCGCGTCCTGGTGAAGTTGGGGCTGCGGGACCGTACGCAGGCGGCGGTGTTCGCGTACGAGGCGAGGCTGGTGAGACCGAGTTAGGGACAGGCGCCCCGCCGGTCCGGGCAGGCTCTGAGGAGACGCTGATGGAACGCTGAGCCGTTTCTGTCCCGGGCTCTGAGGGGACGTTGATCAGCGGCGGAGGATTCCGTTCGAGAGTGGTGGACAGCAACTGGTACTTCCACCGAACCCCCCTCTCGATGGAGTGGTCCATGGCATTCGCCCCGCGCAAGAAGAAATCCGCCCGGCTTCTCTCCCCTCGTACGCTCGGCGTGCTCGGCGCCCTCACCGTGGGCGCCTCGCTGCTCACGGCGCCGCAGGCCCTCGCCGCCGACACCCCGACCAACGCCGAGCTGCTGAAGGCCTGCAACTGGGCGAGTTTCTGCAAGTTCCGCCCGCAGAGCTACTGGAGCTACACCGGCCCGGCGCACCAGGTCGGCAGCACGGCGTACAACTGCGGGACGCAGACCAACCAGCACCGGATCGACTGGTCTGACACGACCACCGCAGGCAACACGGTCGGTGTCTCGGTGACGGCGGGCTACAAGTTCGCCGAGGTCTTCGAGGTGCAGGTCGAGACGAGCTACAGCCACACCTGGCAGAACTCCCACACCGACACCGAGTCGAACACGGTCAACATCCCCTCGGGCAGCTACGGCTGGATCGAGCGCGGCACCGCGAAGCAGCAGGCGAAGGGCTGGTGGGAGATCCAGTTCAAGGACAAGTACTACGGCCACTACGTCTGGTACGTCTACGACTACCAGGAGTCCGGCTTCAACAACGACAACCCCAGCTACGGCTATGTCACCTTCAAGGACAAGCCGATGAGTCTGGCCGACCGCGGCCGGCACTGCTGACGGGCGGCGCGTGATGTTCCGTACCGTCGCTCTCGCGGTCGGCTCGCTCGTCCTCCTCACCGGCTGCGCGACCGCGAACGCCGAGGGCACGCACGTCGGTTACGCGGACAGCGAGGGGCCGGTGGTGATCGGCACCGACGGTTCGGCCCGGAGCCGGGTCGTGGCGGCGCTCTACGGCGAACTCCTCACCCGGGCAGGGCAGAAGGTACGGACGGCGGACGCCTCGTACGCGTCCCCGGTCGACACCGCACAGGCCGTGGTGGACGGACGGATCGGCATCGCGCCCGCCTACGAGTCCACCTTGCTGCGGGCGATGCCGGGCGGGCAGACCCTGCCCGGGAACATGGAGGCGACGCTGAGCATGGCGTTGCCACCGGGGATCGTCGCGCTGCCCCCGGCGGCGGCGCAGGGCGGGGTCGTCCTCGCGGTCACCAGGTCCACCGCCGGGCAGCACAAGCTGCACAGCCTCGCGGACCTCCGCGGGGCCGGCACCGGTCTGACGCTCGGCGGCCCGGCGTCCGGCGATCCCGACGCCCCGTCCGTCGCCGCCCTGAAGAAGACGTACGGTGTCACGCTCACCCCGGCCGGGACCTCAGGGGCGGCCGACGTACGAGTCCTGGGCAGCACCGACCCGGCGATCACCCGGGACGGGCTGGTGGTGCTGGCGGACCCGGAGTCCGTCGTACCGCTGGAGCATGTCTTCCCGCTGATCAGCGCCCCCGCCGTGGACCTGGCCGGCCGGACGGCGCTGGCCCGGCTCAACACCCGGCTGACGACGGCCGAGTTGGCGACGCTCACCTCGTCCGTCGAGGCGGGCGAGACCCCCGGCAGGGCGGCCAGGGCCTGGCTGCGCGCCAAGGGTCTGCTGCACCAGCCCGCGGCCTAGCCGGTCACCCCGGCCCATAAACAGACCGAATCTCCACCAACTCACTTAAGAAAGGCGGTAGTTCTATGCGCACGGTCAGACGCAAGGTGGTCATGGCGATGCTCGCCGCGGCCGCCGCGGTCGGTGGGCTCGCGGCCCCCGGTACGGCCTCCGCGGCAGGCGACAAGTTCGTGACGCTCAGGGTGTGCAGCGGGTCCACCGAGACGGTGAAGTTCTACTTCGTCGGGGAGAACCAGTACGGGGACTGGACCGGCTCGCAGTTCTGGGAGATCGCGCCCAAGGGCTGCACGACGGCGAGCGGTTACTGGTGGAAGGCCGGGCAGTCGGTCGAGTTCCACCACCGCAAGCCCAGCACCGGCTGGCGCTGGGAGCCCCGGCTCATCTCGTACAACGACACGCAGGACAAGGCGGTCTACGACCTCTGGATCGGCTGACCGCCGGCACCACTGTCGACCCCGGCACCGCCGGTCCCGGCACTGTCGACCCCACAACTGCCGACCCCACCACCGACGTTCCCCTTCTCGGTGGTGGGGTCGGCGTTCATCAGGTAGCCCGCGCCGCGCACCGTGCGGATGAGGGACTGGCCGGAGTCGCCCAGCTTGCGGCGCAGGTAGTAGACGTAGGTCTCCACGACCCCGGACTCGCCCTGGAAGTCGTACTTCCAGACGCTGTCGAGGATGGTGCCCTTGGAGACGACCCGGCCGGCGTTCTCCATGAGGACCGTCAGCAGGGCGAACTCCGTGGCCGACAACCGCACCGGCTGCCCGTGCCGCCAGGCCTCGCGGGTGTCGACGTCGAGTTCGACACCGGCCGCGCGCAGGCGGCGCGGGGCGACGGGGGCGTCGTAGCCGATGGTGCGGCGGGGGACGGAGACGCGGGAGCGGCGGATCAGGGCGCGGACGCGGGCGCTGACCTCGGTGAGGTCGAAGGGCTTGGTGACGTAGTCGTCGCCGCCCATGGCCAGGGCGCGGCACGTGTCCGCGACCGAGTGGCGGGGGCTGAGGAAGAGCACCGGGGTGTTGTCGCCCGAGGCGCGCAGCAGTCGGCAGACCTCCGTGCCGTCGGGGCCGGGGAGCACCAGGTCGAGCAGGACGGCGTCGGGCCGTCGGTCGCGGACGGCGGCCAGCGCCTCGGTGCCGGTGGCGCCCGCGGCGACGGTGTGCGCGTCGAAGCCGAGGAAGCCCAGGGCCGTCACGAGGGGCGCGGAGACGCCGGTGTCGTCCGCCACCACGAGGACGGAGGGGTGGTCGGGGGAGCGTTCTCGGATCACGTCTGACGCACCTTCGGTCAAGGGGATCTGTCAGGCCTCACCCCAAGGCTGGCGACCGGAGGGTTGTCCACGTAGCCCCTTCGATCACTCCAGACAAACCATCAGCGCTGTTCACCGCAGTTCACCGCCGTTCACAGGTGCTCCGGTAGGGCGCGTCGGGGATGTGGGCGGCCCACTGGGCCCGGGTCAGCGCGGTGCCCGCGCGGGCGCACACCCGGGTGAGGGCGGCGGCCGCGGAGATGGCGTAGCGCTGGAGCGGGACGTGGTCGCCGGCGACGTAGAGGGTGCTGTTGTCGGGGCTGAAGGCGAGGGAGCGGATGCCTTCGCCGGGGGTGGGGAGGGTGCCGCCGAGGGGTTGCCGGGTGGCGGTGTCCCAGAGCTGGACGGTGCCCGCGTCACCGGCGACGGCGAGGGTGCGGCCGTCCGGGCTGAAAGCCAGCGCGCTGACGGCTTCGGCGGTGTTGGTGGCCGAGGTGGGGAAGACGTTCGGCAGGATGCCCGCGCGCTCGCGCAGCGCCCCGTCCCACAGGGCGACCCGCCCGGTCAGATCACCGGCCGCCAGCCGCGAACCGTCGCCGCTGAACGCGAGGGCGCCGATCAGCCCGCTCTGCCCGAGGGCCTGCGCGGTGACGGGCCCGGTCCGTGCGGTACCAGGTTCGACGGGCAGTTCGACGGAGTGGCTGTTGCCGACGAGGAGCCGGCCGTCGGGCCGGACGGTCAGGGTGCCGCTGTCGAAGCCGTCGAGCACGGCGGTTCTGCGCCGCCGGGCGGTGTCCCAGACCTCGTCGGTGACCCCGGTGACCCCGGTGACCCCGGTGACCCCGGTGGTGCTGGTGGTGTCGGGGACGGCGTCCGTGAGACCGGTCAGTTTGTCGAGGTCGGGGAGGGCGTCGAGGTCGGGGAGCGGGGTGGTGGCGGCCGGGACGTTCCAGGTGCGCGCGGCGAGCAGGGTGCGCCCGCCGGGGCCGAGGGCGATCGAGACGGCGGGCGCCGAGGCGGACGGTGTGGCGGCGAGATCCACCGTGCCGCGCTCGCGCCGGCGTGCGACGTCCCAGACGGTCAACCGGCGGCCGATCGTGTCCCGCCCCGGCGCGGACACCCCGTAGACGAAGGCATTGCCGTCCGGGCTGAACGCCATCAGGGACTTGGTGTCGGCGGGCACGATTGGGACACGAGGGTCGCGGGCGACCGGCAGGGCAGGGGACCGCAACTCCCGCACCAGCCGCCCGTCCGAGGTGGCCCGGAGCTGGAACCGGTAGTGGCCGCCGGTGAGTTCGGCCGTGGCGAGCAGCCGCCCCGACGGGTCGAGCAGCGCGTTGTCCAGTGGCCGGCTCCGCCACCGCGGGGTGGTCGCGGCGGCCACGTCGAGCGTGTGGACGGTCGCACCTTCGAGGTACCGGAGCACCGGCCGCCGCGGATCCCAGGCCAGACTCCCGGACGGGAGCTGCCCGTTGAGGGTGTACCGGAACACGGGCGCGTCCGGCGCCGACACCCGCCACACCCGGATCTCGTCACGGCACGAGGCCGCCAGGAAATCCCCGTCCCGGCTGAACGCGGCGTACTGCGCGTCCGGATAGATGATGCCGGTCACCCGCCGCCCGGAGACGGTGTCCCAGGCGCGGATCCCGGTGCCGGACAGGGCGATGAGCCGATGGCCGGCGTCGAACCGGAGCAGTTCGTGCGAGTCGTCGCAGATGCCGTGCGTGTGCTCCCACGCACCGTGCAGCACCTGGCGACGCCCGAGGTCCCACACGGCGGGCGCGTGCCCCTTGGCACAGACGGCGACCTGCCGGTCGTCGGGACTCGGCGCCACATCGGGCCCGCCCGCGCCCGAGGCCTCGTAGAGCACCCGGTCGTCCGCGACGGCCCGCACCCACGTCCGGCCGTCACCCGGGTCGCGCACCACATAGCTGCGGCCGCTCGGCCCGAGGGCGATCCGGTACGACGACGGAAGCGCCCGCGCGGGCCCGGTCCACTTCCCGGTGCGGGTGTCCAACAGCCGCTGCCCGCCCGGCACTTGGAGCACCACGACCCGCGCGTCGGAACTGGTGGCGCGCACGGTGCCCCGAGGCAGCGACCCCGAGGCGGTACGACGATGACCGGCGACGTCCCAGGTACGCCAGGTCCGCCCCTGGGTGCTGAGCACGGTACGGCCGGAGTCGGCGAGGAAGCGCGGGGTGTCGTCGTCGGCCCCGGGCGCGGTGAAGGCGTCCAGCTGGGGCTGGGTGAGCGCGCCGAGCAGGGCGGAGCGGCTCTCGGTGAGCGGTGCCGTACGCCAGGCGGCGACGCTGAGCAGCATGGCGGTCCTGGGGTCGGTCGTCCGCATCGACCCGGCGACCGAGGCGACCCGGCGCGCGACCGTCCGGACGTGGTCCCTTACGCCGTTGCGGTGCAGTTGCCAGGCGACCAGACCGGTGACGAGCGACAGGGTCACGGCGACGGACAGCGAGAGGATCAGGCGTCGGGCCCGGCGTGCGGTGCGGGTGGCGGTGCGGTGTTCGTGCGCGCGGGCGTCGAGGGCGGCGGTGAGGAAGTCCCGCTCCAGCGTGTTGAGTTCGGGGGAGAGACCGGCCGCGAACAGCTCCTCCGCGTGGGCCAGCCGGTTGCCCCGGTAGAGGGTGCCGGTGTCGCGGCCGAGCTCCTCCCAGGTGCCGGCGGCCTGGGTGAGGCTCCGGTGGTGGCGCAGCCGTTCACGGTCCTCCTCGACCCAACTGTGCAGTCTGGGCCAGCTGTTGATGAGGGCCTCGTGGGCCAACTCGACACGGTCGGCGTCCACGGTCAGCAGCCGGGCGCGGGCCAGCCGTTCGACGACCTCGCACAACTCCGGGTCGGAGTCGTCCAGTTCGGCGCGCCGGACCGGGCGCCGGGTGTCCGTCGTGCCCTGCCCCGGTTCGACCAGCCGGAGCAGCACCCGCCGGGCGGTGCGGGCCTGCGCGGGGGAGAGGCTGTCGTGGAGCCGTTCGGCGGTGACGGCGATCGCGCCGCACACTCCGCCGGCCGCTTCGTAGGCGGCCATGGTGAGGGTGCGGCCGTGGCGCCGGCGCCAGGTCTCCAGCAGGGCGTGGGACAGCATCGGCAGCGCGCCGGGCCGCTCCACGACCTCGTCGATGATCCGGGCGGTCAGCTCCCGCTCGACCAGCAGCCCGGCAGCCGCCGCGGGCCGGACGACGGCCTCCCGCAGCTCCGTCGCGTCCATCGGCCCGACCAGCAGATGCGCCTCGCGCAACGCGTCCACGAGCCCCCGGTGTTCGGCGCACCGGGCGTAGAAGTCGGCCCGTACGGCGATGACGACCCGCAACCGGGACCGCCGTTCCCGGGCGGCCAGCAGCAGCCCGATGAAACGGGCCCGCTCCTCCTTGTCCCGGCAGAGCGTGAAGATCTCCTCGAACTGGTCGACCACCACCCAGCTGTCCGGATCCCCGTCCCCCGGCACCAGCAGATGCCCGTGGGTCGCCGCGGGCGTGGCCCCCGGGGTGAGCACGCGCAGCACCGCCGCGCAGCCGTCCTCCCGCACGCGCCGCCGCAGCCGGGGTATCAGCCCGGCCCGCAGCAACGACGACTTCCCGCTCCCGGACGCCCCGAACACCATCGCCAGCCGGTGCTCGTACACCAGCTCAAGCAACTCCCCGACCAGCCGCTCCCGCCCGAAGAACAGCTCCTCGTCACCGGGTTCGAACCGCACGAGCCCGCGGTACGGCGGCTCGTCCGCACCCTCCTGCCGTACGGCACGCTCCTCCTCGGCGGCGGCCTTCCAGCGTGCCTCCCACTCCCCGGGGTCGGCGTCACAGGCCCGCGCGTACGCCTGGACCACGGCGAGCGAGGGCAGCCGTTCACCGCCGGCCGCCTGCGCGAGGGTGGCCGCCGAGTAGTGCGCGCGCCGGGCCATCACGCGGTACGACGGCCCGCCGCACGCGGCGCGCAGTTCCCGCAGCTCGTGCGCGAGCCGCTGCACGGCTCCGGCCTCGGGGTCCACCGGCCGCTCGGGACGTCCCATCGCACCACCAATCGCCGCGTTCCTGGCAGGTCCGAAAAGATTGAAACATCAAGAAGCGGGGCCGTGGCGGGGACCGGGGCACAGGCCCCGCGATATTCACCACAAGTCCACAGGCGGTACGGCCACGAGACGGGACATCCCTGGTCAGCAGCGTGTCCAGCGGCCGGCGTCCGCCGATGGCGGCCGGCAGCCGGGGCTTACGACGTCGTGGCCCGGTACAACGACCACAACTCCTCGTCGGTCGCACACCGGCCGCTGTCCACGGGGCAGGTCGCACAACCCCGGGCATGATCGATGTACGCCCGGTACGCGGTCTGCGTCCAGGTGAACACGGCGTTGCCGGCGACATGTTGCAGGTGGCCGGCCCCGCCACTGCCGTCTCTCCACTGCCGCTCAGCCGTGGTCACGGCTGCCTCCGCCGGTGCGGGTCTGTGTGTCGGCGGATCTCCACGTTGCGGTCCGAGACCTTCGAGTGGTCCCCGGCCGCCGCAGCCGCGGCCCGCTGCTCCGCGAGCGCACCGCACACCTTGCAGCGCGGGCTCGGGTCCGGCCACGCGGCGGGCAGCGGAAGGTCGACGGGCGGGCTCATCGTCGTCGTGCTCATCGTGGTGCCTCCGTCGGGGCTCGGTAGCCGCCGGGGTCGAACGCGGCGGCGAGGACGGCGGGATCGGTGAGCAGGCCGGACCCGTCGGGGCGGTTCAGCCACAGGCGGCCTTCCGCTCCCCAGCCGGTGGGCGGGCAGTCCAGCGTCCATCCGGTGGGCCGGACGGTGAGCTGCCGTACGTCGGCCAGTTCCTCGGCGGCGGCCGGTGCGACGAGCCACCAGGCCGTGTCCGTCTCGACGTCGGCGAGGACCGGGCCACGGTGTTCGCCGCGGATCCGGTTGAGGGCGTGCATCGTGGGGAGGAGCCGCGTCTCGGCCGCGAGCCAGCGGGTGCCGGCCGCGATCGGGGTGAGGGCTTCCTTGTTCCACGTCATGCGGACGAGGGCCGGGTGCGCGGAGCAGTCGGCGAGCCACGCGTCCCCGGCCTCGTACACCTCGGTGAACCGCATCGGCGGGTGGGTCATGTCGAGCACCGTAGGGGGCACGATTGCGTGCTCGCGTGCCGATTGCGCGGGATTGCGCACGTGGTCACGAGAGGTGCGCCGGATTGCTCACGCGAGGTCGGAGAAGCGTGCCCGGGCCCGGTCGATCAGCCGGTGTGCCTGGTGGTCGAAGACGGCCGACTCGCGCATCAGCTCCCACGTCCTGCGGTACAACGCGACATCCTCGGCGGAGTCGAGCGACAACTCGGCACTCCATGTGTCGGCGACGACGAGCTGCTCGTCGATGATCCAGAACCCGTGCTTCGGGGAGAACGGCGTGCGCGCCCCGAGCGGGATGACGCCGAGGGTGACGGTGTCGAGACCGATGAACCCGCTCAGCCGGTGCAGCTGCACGGCCATGGCTTCCGGGGCGCACCTTGCGACGTGCAGGGCGGCTTCCCAGATCAGCGTGTGAAAGTGGTGGCCCGGCTCGTACACGGCTTCCTGGCGCTTCATGCGGGCCCGGACGCCTTCTTCAACGTCGCGGGGCGTACCGAGCCGATTGGACACGTCGGTGAGGACGCCGCGGGCGTAGTCGGGGGTCTGGAAGATGCCGGGGATGATGCCGGACTCGAAGATGTGGATCGTCTGGGCCTGCGCCTCCTGGACGCGGTGGCCTTCCTGCACGGCGCGGTGGCCGACGGACAGCTGTCGGCGCCAACTCCGGTACGACGTCTGGAGGCTGCGCACGCTGCGTCGCAACTCGTCGGCGATGTCGGGGCGTTCAGCGCCTTGGGCCCACGTCTCGGCGTCGGCCTCGGTCGCGGTCTGCTTGCCGTTCTCCAGGCGGGAGACCTTGGAGCGCTGCCAGCCGAGGCGTTCGGCGAAGTCCTTGCCGTTCAGCCCGGTCTCGGTGCGCAGCTCACGAAGCCGCGCACCGAGCGCCTCACGGGCCTGCTGGTAGTCGGTGGTCACCCACTCGAAGCTACCTGCGCAAGGAAGTCCTCGCGCCTGATCGCGAAGTGCCAGGCGGCATCCCGGATCTGACAGAACTCCGCGATGCGCGTGGGGTCTTCGACGAGTTCGGCACCGAGGTACTCGTCCGTCTCGTCGAAGTGGAGGACGAGCGCGCGGCGGGCGTCGAACAGCCAGAAGTCGACCGTCGGCAGGCCGGCCTTGTCGGCGTCCGCGCGCCACAGGTTGCGGATGTCCTCGCCCGCCTTGTTGTTGATGGCCGCGGTGGCGAGCAGGAAGAGCTGCTCCCGGGTCGGTGGTTGGTCGACGATCCGGACGCGCTCGAACCTCTTGCCCTGCGCGGTCTGCGCGCGAACGTTGGCGTACCAGGGGCGGTGCGAGTCGTCGGGTACCTCTTCGGTATCGAGGTAGCGGAGGTACTTCTCGCCGACACGGTCGGAGGCGTAGCCGCGGCGGGTCTCCAGACGCCAGGCGGTGTGCTCGAACTCCTCGAAGTAGCTGCCGAACGTGCTGTCGTCGATGAACTCCGGCACGCGGTCTACTCCTTGGGGGCGAAGCGGGTGAGCAGCTCGCGCGGGATCCGGACGAACGACTCGCCGTCGAGGACGTTCTGCAGCTGAGCCACGTCCTCCGCATCGGTCACGGTGTAGCCCTGCACGACGATGTCCCCGCTCGCGAGATCCTCGTACAGGGTGGGGCACTTGCCTTCTTCGCTGGTGGTGCCGAGCAGGCGGATCTGTAAGGCCATGGCCGGGTCTCCCTCTCGTGCCAGTGGGCGAGTGCCCAGGATGGGACGGGTAGGGGGCGCTGCGCAGGGAGATTGCGGGTAATTGCGCGGACGGATCGGACTGTGCGGGCGGTTGCACGCAATCGATATCGTCGGGGACTCCAGGGCGGGTGCTCTGCCTACAGGTCGCCGAAGAACAGAGCCTCGGTGATGACGCCGAGGATCGCGATGTTCTTGGTGCCGTTGGCGATGATGAGCGCGAGTCGCCGCTCGTTCAGAACTCGGTGCCCCCACCGGCGAAACGTACGGGTGACACCAGGGCGATGCGGATCAGGCCGGGTTCGGGAGGAGGGGCGTCGTAGACGTAGGTGACGGTGAGTGTGGGGCGGAGGCCTGTGCCTTCGATGCGCGTCGTGTAGATCTTCATGCCACCGACGGCGCTTTGTGCTCTCCGGCCGAGTGCCGGGTTCTTCTCCAACTCGGCTCGCAAGGTCTCGACAGCCTCAAGTGCTCCGTCGCCGATGGCGAGGCAGCGAGCGTGGGCCTCACGGGTGATCTCGGCGATGGTCGGCTGCTGGTCGTCGTTCACCGATCGTTTTCCCGAGCTGAGCGGATTTCGGCGATGGCCGCGGCGACGGCTGAGTCGAAGGAGGGGTCCTGGCGCGCGATGACTCGGCCGCGGAACTCCTCGACGAGGCGGACGACGCCGGAGAGGTCCGCCGGGTCGGCATGGTTGATCTCGCGGGCCAACTCGGCCTCGAAGTCGTCTGCGTCGCCGGGGAAGCCGTAGCCCATGGTGAGGGCGGCACGGAGCTCCCCAATGGTGCGCATGGAGGGAAGACGGGACTGGCCGGACTCTGCCGGTCGGGTGGTCATGGCGGCGGCTCCCTTTCGCGGTGTCGCTTTCACGGTACCCGGACGATTCCGTACGGTGCCTTTCACGCTGCGTCCAGTTCGCACCAGACGTATTTGCCCCGGTGGCCGTTCCTGGACAGCGGCTGCCAGCCCCACTGGTTCGCGCAGGCTCTGACGAGGGCGAGGCCGCGCCCCTCCTCCAGATCGGTGATGGACGTCAACTCGTTCGGGGGCTCCGGGGGTTCGGGGTTCGCGTCCCAGGCGCCGACGCGGAGGGTGCCGGGCGACCAGGAGACACGTAGGGCGGCGGGGCCCTCCGTGTGGCGAACGGCGTTGCCCACCAGCTCCGTTGCGAGGAGTTCGGCGGTGTCGACCAGGCCGATCAGTCCGTGCATCGTGAGGATCAGGCGGAGGGTGCGGCGACTGATCGTGACGGCGCGGGGGTCGTTGGGGATGTTGAGGGAGTACTCCCAGGGGGCGCGGTGTTCGGTTTCGGGCATGGGTGAACTCCGTTTGTGGGGCGGGGAGTTGGTGTTCAGGGCCGGTGGCAGTGCCGCAGCCGTCGTGGCAGGGCGGAGCGGTGCGCTTCCGGGTCCCCGGGGTTTCGCAGGGTGTGCGGCGCGTCACTGACGGTATGGCACGAATTGGTGCCAGCGCAACCGGCTGGCGTAATCTGACACCCGAACGTGGCGCCCCTACCGGGGCGTTGAGAACAGGAGGGTGCATGCCGCCGAGGAGTAACCCCACAGCGCGACAGGTGCGTCTGGGGACTGAACTGCGCAGGCTGCGCGAGGCCGCCGGTTTGAAGGCCCGGGAGGCGGCGGCCCTCCTGAACTCGACCTCCGGCCAGATGAGCCACATGGAGTTGGGTATCGCGGCGGTCAGTGCGGAGCGCGTTCGCCGACTGGCTGTCCATTACGCCTGCACGGACACGGAGTTGATCGACGCGCTCGTGGCGATGGCGACCGACCGTACCCGTGGCTGGTGGGAGGAGTACCGGGGAGTGCTACCGCCGGCGTTCCTCGACACCGCCGAGGCCGAGCACCACGCGACGTTCCTTCGCGAGGTCGTGATCATGCTCGTGCCCGGGCTGCTTCAGACCCCCGACTACGCTCGCGCGGTCTACTCGTACATGCGCCCCGAGCTTCCCGAGAACGAGGTGGCCCTACGTGTTGAACATCGGCTGAACCGGCACGTCGTCATCGAAGGCGACGACCCCACCCCGTACGAGACGGTCATCCACGAGTTCGCTCTGCGTGTCCAAGTGTCGGATCGCCGGGCGTCACTCGCTCAACTCGGCTTCATCCTGGAGGAGATCGAGAAGGGGCACGCCGTTGTACGGGTCATCCCCGTCGACTACGTGGGTTTCGCCGGTGCCGGAGCCTCGATGATGTATCTGGGTGGTCCCGTGCCCCGGTTGGACACCGGGTTGCGCGACTCGCCGACCGGTGTCGGCTTCTCCGATGCGGAGGCCCAGTTGGAAAAGCTCCGCACGCTGTTCCATAAGGTGAGGAGCGCGTCACTGGACCCGGTGGCGTCGCGGGACTTCATCCACCAGCTGGCTAAGGAACTGTAATGAACTGGCGTAAGTCGACGTACTCCAGCGGCGGCGACGGCGACACCTGCGTCGAGGCTCGGCGGCGTCGCGCTCGACATGGCGTGGCTGCGCCAGTTGCTCGACTGGCAGAAGGAGACCGAGGACCCGGGCGAGTTCCTGGAGTCCCTGCGC